>JACQYG010000322.1 GCA_016208345.1 Chloroflexota bacterium | reverse complement strand
GAGTCTCCCGTGGTCGATGTTCCTGTTGGTGGGAGCGGCCAGCAGGGAGCAGAGGGCAGGGAGCAGAGGGCAGGGAGCAGAGGGCAGGGAGCCGCTAGCTGCTAACCGCTCCCTGCTAGCTGCTCGTTTGGTGGTGGTCCTGGTCGTGGCCACCATCGTGGTCCACCTGGGGGTGGCCAACATGGCTGCCTGCCTGACCTTGATGGTCCCCATAGCCGTGGCCTTTGCCCGCACCGTGGGCCTGAACCCCATTGCCGCTGGCCTGATCGTGGGCATCGTCGTGGACACGGTGATCCTGTATCCGGTGCAGACCGCCTCCTAACCCCCTGACCCATTTTCGATTTAGGGTATTCACCGCCGAGCACGCAGAGACCGCTGAGATTTCCAATTTATTCTCTCTCTTCTTATTCTCTGCGTTCTCCGCGATCTCCGCGGTAAAAAAAGTTCTCCTGTATCAGCTTGCTGATGGCTTCCCGTCGGGGGACCAGCACCTGGGACCCATCGTCGGTTGCCCAGAAGGTGACCATGGACTCGCTGATGAGGCAGGTGGTGATGTCCTGCGGAGCCACGTCTTTGGCCGCCTGAGCCAGGGCAAGGATGTCGGCGGGCCCGAGGTCGGTGCTGAAGCTATCTTTCAGGGTACCCAGCAAAGCCGGCACTTTGGCCACCACGTCCAGGCCCAGGGCCTTCTCTCGAACTGCCAACAGGAGCTTCTGCTGGCGGCGGATCCGGCCAAAGTCGTTGTCCATGTGCCGCGTGCGCGCGTACTGCAGGGCCCGCTGGCCGTCCAGATGCTGGCGCCCCGCCGGTATGTGGATCTGCATGGTGCCGTAGTCATCGGTGGGGTATTCGTCGTCCACGATGGCCGCATCCAGCTCCAGGTCCACTCCGCCCAGGAGGTCAATGGCCTTCACGAACCCCTGGAAATCCACCAGCACGTAGTAGTGGATGGGAAGCCCCAGGTTGAGGGAGACGGTCTTCTTGGCCAGCGCTGGCCCTCCTCCGGGGATTTGGTAGTAGTCGCCGTAGAACAGGGCGGCGTTGATGCGATCCTCGGTGATGCCATATCTGGCCAGGTCGGGGATGGCCACCCAGAGGTCCCGGGGGATGGAGAGCAAGGTGGCCTTCTTGCCTTGGGGGTCCAACGAGACCACGTCCATGGCGTCGCTACGGGCCGGCTCTCCCGCTTCCTGGGGCCGGCGGTCAACGCCCAAGAGCAGGATATTGGCCCGGCCTTTCCCCCGCCAGGCGATCGTCCCGGAGTTCAACTCCGGGACATCAGTAATGGGCATGCCCGGAAGAGCGGCCTGGACCGTTCCCTCGTCCGCCTGGAGAGTGAGGGCGTTCAATTGAGCGTCCCTATCAACCCCACGGCGAGCTACGTTCACGGCGAAGATGCGCCCGTAGAGGACGCTGCCGCCCACGTACAGCCCAAGGAGGCCCGACGAGTCGGGATTAACTGAAACCAGCGGGGCAGATGGCTATTCTGCCTCTCATAGGGACTGCACGCCGAGGAATGTGGTTGGAACCCCATACGTTTTTCTTTACTAAAGAAACAAGTCGGATAGGAGCCCAACCGTGTTGGGCGATTTGCGCCTCACCACAGAGCCCGCTGAGAGCGCAGAGATAAATGAAAGATCTCCGCGAGTTCTGCGCGCTCTGCGGTTAAAGGCGCTTACGGCGGCCGATGCGATTGGCCTGCTACCCTCAAGTTGCCTCATTATGTATCATGCCGCGAGGCTCGTCAAGAGGCGGCAAGTGTTCGTTCTTTACTAGTAAAGAAATTTGTGCTAATATAGCCGCGGTAACCCCGGTGTGCCCCCATCGTCTAGAGGCCTAGGACACGGCCCTTTCAAGGCCGCGACAGGGATTCGAATTCCCTTGGGGGCACCATTACCCTGCCGTTCCCCTTTTTAGTAGTGGCGCATAAAAAGGAAGGGGACATTCACCTTGGAGAGCTCGGAGTCCCCATAGCTCACCATGAAGCCGCTAAGACAGCAAGTTTCCCTCAAGTTCTCCTTGGGGGTTAGGGGGCGTCTCCGGCGGGCGCCTCCCTTTGCTGATTTGTATCTTCGTGCCTTGGTGGTTCAATCGGCGATCTCCCTCGAAAATAACATCGTTTTCACGTGGGCGCTCCCGGAGCATGAAATGCTTGTACACGATTCAGAACCCTGCCGCGAAACTTAAGCCCGAAGAGATAGTGGAAATTGAACCCACCCTCACACTCCCCGTCGACGGGGAGGGCCGGGGTGGGGATTGGAAAGAGGGGGCTGTATGAACGAACAGGAACTGCCGGTATCGGTACAGTTGGCGTTAGCCGAACTCAAGCAAGCGCTTGCCCGTTTGTATGGCGAACGCTTTCGGGGGCTTTATTTGTACGGCTCGTATGCGCGCGGCACTGCCAATGAAAATTCGGACGTGGATGTGGTGATCGCTCTTGAGGACGAGGTCCAGCCCATGAAGGAAAGCTCGCGCCTGAGTGCGCTGCTGTCGGACATTTGTCTGCGGTACGACGTGCTGATTGCCGCTTATCCTGTTCCTGAAATCTGGCTGCGCGAGCGGGAATCGCCGCTCTTTGAGAATATTCGCCGCGAAGGGGTGCTTGTATGACGCGCCAAGAAGAAGTTCGAGCGATGCTCGACAAGGCACAACGTTATCTGAAATCGGCAGAAACGCTGCGCCAACAGCAGGATTACGATTCTGCTGTCTCGCGCCTCTATTATGCCATGTTCTATGTCGCAGAAGCGTTGCTGTTCGCCCATGGACAGTCCTTTTCCAGCCATCGCGCCGTCATCTCGGCGTTTGCCCAGCAGTTTATCAAGACCAAGCGTCTGCCACCAGAACTGCACCAATGGCTGCGAGAGGGCTTTGAAAAGCGGCAGGTAAGCGATTACGAGTTTATGACTGGCACCAGTGATGCGGTCGTCGTCGAAATGCAGACCAGAGCCAGTCAGTTTGTGAACCAGGTCGAAGCCTTACTGAAACAAGAAGGAGCGCTGTGAATCAAGAGTGCCTGGCGGCAGGCGGAGGCGTTGCAAGGACATCTCCAGGTCCGTCATCGCCCACCTCCCGCCAGGGTATCATACACCGCAGCCAGTAGCAAGTAGCAGGTAGCAGCCCCCTGCTACTTGCTACCAGCTACTTGCTACATGGTATAGGCACTGCGATAGGCTTGCTCCAGACGTT
>JACQYG010000247.1:763-7061 GCA_016208345.1 Chloroflexota bacterium | reverse complement strand
TTTGGCCACATCGTGGCTGTTGGCGCGTTTTCTAGACAAGATATGCTCTATTAACTCGTGTTACTAACGCGTGTTACGATTATATAATGGAGGCAGGCCATTGTCAACACGGGGAGCGGCAAATTTTAAGGTTGGCTGGAAAAAGCGCCGCGCGCCTACTAGACCTTGACCCCTTCGATACGATCGCTCGGTGGATCATTCTTGCCTTTGAGCCATTTGGTGCTGTATAATAGAGCCAGCCACCCACCGGCGTGTCCGGCGGTGAGAGATGGCATTGAATGGCAGGTAGCAGGAGGGCTGAGGGTGCCGAGGACCTGGCGTCGTTGGAGCATCGCTGGCGAAGCCCGAGAGCTACTAACAATACCCGCTTGGATCGGTGACGACCGAGACGGCCAGATCGGTATCCTGGGGCGCCCTGGGCCTCTTCGGTCGTTACGGAGGGGCTTTTTTATTAGGGTGAACCCGCAGAGGGTGTAGCATCCACTCTCTCGCGTAGTATACTGGAGGGGCTGGGGCGGAGGGACAGCCCCTACGGGTGCAGAGGTCGAGAGGAGGTCATGGTGCTTCTGGCCATCGACGTGGGCAATAGCAATATCGTCTTCGGCGTCTACCGGGGCAAGGAGCTCATCGCCCACTGGCGGGCGGCGACCGAGCCCTCGCGCACCACCGACGAGTTCGCCATGCTGCTTTCCAGCCTTTTCGCCCACCAGGGCCTGGGCCTGCAAGAGGTGCAAGGCGCTATAATTGCCAGCGTGGTACCTCCCCTGACCCCGGTTTTTCAGGAACTCTGCCAGCGCTATCTGGGCCGGGTGCCCCTGGTGGTGGGGGCGGGCATCAAGACGGGGGTACGCATCCGCACCGACAATCCGCGGGAGGTGGGCGCCGACCGGGTGGTAAACGCCCTGGCTGCTCACCGCCTCTATGGTGGACCGGTCATCGTCATAGACTTCGGCACCGCCACGACCTTTGACGCGGTGTCGAAAGAGGGGGACTATCTGGGCGGAGCCATCGCGCCGGGCATTGACATCGCTGCTGAGGCACTGTACCGCCGTACGGCAAAGCTCCCTCGCATCGAATTAGTCCCGCCGCCCAGGGCCATCGGCACCAATACCGTTCACGCCATGCAATCCGGGCTGGTCCTCGGCTATGTGGGACCGGTGGAGGGCCTGGTGGGACGTCTGCGCCTGGAACTGGGTGAGGGCACCCGAGTGATCGCCACCGGTGGCCTGGCTACGGCGATAGCCAAGGAGACCAGGGTGATCGAGGCCGTTAACCCGGAATTGACCCTGGAGGGGCTGAGGATGATCTGGGAGTTGAACAATGCTTAAAGATAAACATATCGTCCTGGGGGTCACTGGCAGCATCGCCGCGTATAAAGCCGCTGAGTTGGCCTCCAGGCTGGCTCAGGAGGGGGCCCTGGTGGAGGTGATCATGACCCGCTCCGCCCAGGAATTCGTGGCCCCTTTGACCTTTCAGACGCTGACCCAGCGGCCGGTGATCACCGAAATGTTCCAGCTCTTGTCCGAGATGAACATCGCCCACGTGGCCCTGGCCCAACGGGCCGACCTGGTGCTCATCGCCCCGGCCACCGCCAACACCATCGCCAAGCTGGCCCATGGCCTGGCCGACGACATGCTGTCGGCCACTGTGTTGGCTACCCGAGCACCGGTGCTCATCGCCCCGGCCATGGAGACCAATATGTACGAGAACCCGGTCACCCAGGCCAACCTGGCTTCCCTGGTGGCGCGGGGGATGACGGTGGTCGAGCCCGAGGTCGGGCACCTGGTCTCTGGCCGCTATGGGAAGGGGCGCATGGCCGACCCCGCAATGATACTGGCCCTGGCGAAGCAGGCGCTGGGGCGAGATGGCGACCTGGCTGGGCGGCGCGTGGTGGTCACGGCTGGGGGCACTCAGGAGCCCCTGGACCCGGTGCGCTTCGTGGGAAACCGGTCCTCGGGCAAGATGGGCTATGCCCTGGCCCAGGCCGCCCTGGAGCGAGGTGCCCAGGTCACGCTGATATCGGCGCCCACCCGGCTATCCCCGCCACCGGGGGCCAAGATGGAGTTCGTCACCACCGCCGCCGAGATGCGGGACGCGGTGATGGGCAGCATCGTGGACGCCGACGCGTTGATCATGGCTGCGGCGGTGGCCGATTACCGCCCCGCGGAGGTTGCCCCGCAGAAGATCAAGAAGAATTCCCGGGGCCTCACCCTGAGGCTTCGGCGCAACCCGGACATATTGATGGAAGTGGCGGAATACCGTCGCTCTACGGGAAAGCCCTCGATGGTGGTGGGGTTTGCCGCGGAGACCGAGGACCTGGCGGCCAACGCCCGAGCCAAGATGGAGGCCAAAAGGCTGGACCTGATCGTGGCCAACGACGTGGCCTCCCCGGGCTCCGGTTTCGATTCCGACACCAACCGCGCATTGATCATGGACCGGCTCGGCCAGACCAGCGAACTCCCACTTTTGGTCAAGCCAGAGCTTGCTGACCGGGTGCTTGACCGCGTGGTGGAGCTGTTCAGGAACGCCGGACCCCACCTGGAGCGGACTGCCCCTCCCACTTGAATCCCTCTAGAATCAGGCGTGCTGGATGCCCCATTCTGGTGGTCCGGCCTCACCCTGACCTTCCCCATTCACTGATTCAGGAGGCCCCGAGGTTTCTTTACTAACGAAGATGCACGGCCTTCTTTTTGAAGGCGCGTGGCAAAAGTGCTATAATAGGGCAGCCGGGGAGACCCGGGGAATGGGAGGTGTTCGATGAGAGCTGTCTCCGGCCCGCTCTTGTTCGTGGTGCGGGAGGTCTGGCATCCGCCCACCGACGTCTACGAGACCGATGAGGAGCTGGTGGTCATGTTGGACCTGGCCGCTGTTTCCCAGGACGACCTGGAGATAGCTATCGAAGACAACGTCCTGCACGTGCGGGGAAGACGCCAGGAGCCCTTCCCCTCCAACAAGATCAGCGTGTATCGCATGGAGATACCTTATGGCGACTTCGAGGCCCACATTCACCTCCCGGTGAGGATCGTCAGAGACGAGGTTCAGGCCTCCTACGAAAACGGCATCCTGGCGGCCGATCTTGCCCCTGCGAGACGTCGTGGTCTATCCGGAGATGTTCGCCCCGCTCATCGTGAGCACCGGTCGCGGCGTAAGGCTCATCGATGATACGGCAGTGGGGGAGCGCATGATTGGCCTGGTGGCCCAGCGCAACCAGGAGGCCGAGGAGCCCGGCCCCGCGGACCTGTATCAGGTGGGTGTAGCGGCGGTGATCCATCGGCTGTATAAAGCCCCCGACGGCAGCGTCCGGCTGATCATCCAGGGGATAGAGCGCATCGCCATTGACCGCTATGTCCAGGTACAACCCTATCTGAAAGCCCAGTTGACCGTGTCGCCCGACATCGACGAAAAGTCCATGGAAGTCGAGGCCATGATGCGCAATACCGTGGGCCTCTTCCAACGCATGGTGACCCTGGTGGCCCAGATGCCGGACGAATTGGTTGCCGCCGTGGCCAACGCCGAAAAGCCCAAGCAGTTGGTGTACCTGGTAGCCTCCTACCTGCGCCTGAAGCTGGCCGATCGACAGGCGCTCCTGGAGCTCAACCCGGTCTCCGAGAAGCTTCGCAAGCTGACCTCCCTCATGGCCCAGGAGCTGGAGGTCCTGGAACTGGGTAAGAAAATCCAATCCGAGACCCAGACTACTATGGAGAAGGCCCAGCGGGAGTACTTTCTAAGGGAGCAGTTGAAGGCCATCAAGAAAGAGCTGGGCGAGGAAGACGAGCAGGCAGTTGAGACGAAGGAACTCGCCCGCAAGATCGAGGAGGCCGGCATGCCCCCCGAGGCGGAGAAGGAGGCCAGGCGGGAGTTGAGCCGCCTGACCACCATGCCGCCCCAGGCCGCCGAGTACTCGGTAATCAAGACCTACCTGGAGTGGCTCACCGACCTGCCCTGGAAAAAGGCCACCGAGGACAACCTGGACATCGCCCGGGTACGCCAGGGTCTGGATGAAGACCACTACGACCTGGAGAAGATCAAGGAGCGCATCCTGGAATACCTGGCGGTGCGCAAGCTGAAGGCCGAACGGGGCGCGGCCGGGGTGGAAAAGGGCGCCATCCTCTGTTTCGTGGGTCCTCCCGGTACTGGCAAGACCTCTCTGGGCCAGTCCATCGCCCGGGCCCTGGGCCGCAAGTTCATCCGCATGTCCCTGGGCGGCATGCACGACGAGGCGGAGATCCGGGGGCATCGCCGCACCTACGTGGGGGCGTTGCCCGGGCGCATCATTCAGGGCATCCGCCGGGCGGAGTCCAAGAACCCGGTCTTCATGCTGGACGAGGTGGACAAGATCGGCGCCGATTTCCGCGGAGACCCGGCTTCGGCTTTGTTGGAGGTGCTGGACCCCGAGCAAAACAAGGACTTCCGGGATCATTACCTGGACGTTCCCTTCGACCTCTCCCAGGTGATGTTCATCACCACCGGCAACCTCCTGGACCCCATTCATCCTGCCCTCCGAGACCGAATGGAGATACTGCAACTATCCGGGTATACCGAGGAGGAAAAGGTGCGCATCGCTCAGCGCTACCTGGTGCCCCGGCAGATGACGGAAAACGGGTTGAAGGAAGGTGAGATCTCCTTCTCCGATGATTCGTTGTTATCGATCATTCGCGAGCACACGCGGGAGGCCGGCCTGCGCAACCTGGAACGGGCCGTGGCCACGGTCTGCCGGAAGGTGGCCAAGGAGATTGCCGAGGGCAAGGTGTCCCACGTGGACATCACGCCGGAGAAGGTCACAGAGTTCCTGGGCAAGCCGGCCTTCTTCTCCGAGGTGGCTGAGCGCACGGAACGGCCCGGCGTGGCCACCGGCCTGAGCTGGACCCCCGTGGGCGGCGAGATCATCTTCATTGAGGCCACCAAGATGAAGGGCAAGAAGGGCCTCTTGCTGACCGGGCAACTGGGGGAGGTGATGAAGGAGTCAGCCCAGGCTGCCTTGAGCTATGTGCGCTCCCGAGCCCGGGAGCTGGGCATTGACGAGGATTTCTTCGAGCACTATGACCTTCACGTGCACATCCCCGAGGGCGCTATCCCCAAAGACGGCCCCTCGGCTGGGGTGACGATGACCACTGCCCTGGTCTCCCTGCTCACCGGTCGCCCGGTGCGGTCCGACGTGGGCATGACCGGTGAGATCACCCTGAGGGGTCGGGTGCTGCCTATTGGTGGGGTGAAGGAGAAGGTCCTGGCCGCCCATCGGGCCGGCCTGCGGACCATCATCCTGCCCCGGCGCAACGAGAAGGATCTGGAGGAGCTACCAGCCCACCTGCGCCAGGAAATGAAATTCATCCTGGTGGAGCTCATTGACGAGGTCCTGGCCGCGGCGCTGGAACCAGTGGCGTTGCCGAAGGAAGAGCGCCGGCGTCAGGAAGCCCCTCTCCTGGCAGAGGCGCCCCTGCGCGTGTGAGCAGGCCTTGAACCTATGGGCTGCTCCGCGGCATCAAAAACATTGAGAGACTAGGATGACCGGTACACATCGGGGAAGGGGCCTCCCCAATCGGCCCCTTACCTGGCGGAAGATGGACCTGCACCTGCATACGCCGGCCTCCGCCGACTACAAAGACAAGGGCGTTACCTATCTTCACATACTGCAACGTGCTGAGGCCAGGGGGCTGGACATCATTGCTATCACTGACCACAACACGGTGGCCGGCTGCTCGGCCATGCGAGCGGAGATAGAGGGATTAGAGCTCCTGGAGCGTCTGGGTCGGCTGTCTGAAGAGGAAAAGAAGACACTGGCTGAATATCGTCGCCTGGGGGCCAAAGTCCTGGTCCTGCCCGGGGTGGAGGTGACGGCCACCCTGGGGTTTCACATCCTGGGGGTCTTTCCTCCGGACACATCGATACGCAGGCTGGAGCATCTGCTTTTGGGCCTCAACATCCCCGAGGAGAAGCTGGAGTTAGGCTCGGGCGAGGTGGGTGCCACCGCGGATGTGCTTACGGTATACCGGGCCCTGGCGGAGGCCGGGGGCCTGGTCATCGCCGCCCACGCCAACTCCAGCCACGGCGTGGCCCTGCAAGGGTTCGACTTCGGCGGACAGACCAAGATCGCCTACACCCAGGATCGTAACCTCCACGCCCTGGAGGTTACGGATCTGGAGAGCTCGAGCCGCCGCAGCACCGCTGCCTTTTTCAGCGGCTCGAAACCCGAGTACCCCCGGCGAATGCACTGCATCCAGGGCTCCGATGCCCATCACTTGGACCGGAACCCCCAGGACAAATCCAGCCCCTGGGGGGTCGGCGACCGCGTCACCGAGGT
>JACQYG010000247.1:0-752 GCA_016208345.1 Chloroflexota bacterium | reverse complement strand
GCGGAGACCCCCTTCGATCACATCAAGGCCGCGAGGCAGCAGGGGCCCAACATCGTGCAGAGCTTCCACGAAATCTTTTCCCCCAAGCTCTCTCGTATGGCCACGCTCATCTACGACATCGTAGCCTTCGCCAATACCAATGGCGGCACCATCTACCTGGGCGTAGGCGCCAGCCCTCGCGGGCCGGTTCGGGGCATAGATAAGCCTGACGAGGTCATGGCTCTCCTCCACGACGAGATCCACAAGAGCGTCACCCCGCCCATGGAGGTGGCCATGGACGTGAAGACGAGCGATGGCCGCAAGGTCATCGAGATCAAGGTCCCCCAGGGAAAGGAGACGCCCTATGTCCTGGGCACCGGGCAGATCTACGTCCGCCAGGAGTCGGAGACCAGCCTGGCCATGCGCGACGAGATCATCCGGCTGGTGGAGAAACGTTCGGCCCCGGCGCCTTTACTAGGCAAAGAAATGCCGCTTGCCCCCCCGGCCCCCAAGGCGGTGGAGGCCCCTATGACAGTGGAGCCGGTAGCGCTCCTGGATGTGGCACCGCCGCGCACTGGCGTGGAGATCCTGGACGCTGAGGAGCGGGAGAACGTGACCTACTACACGGTGCAGGACCTGCGTAACGGCAACGTAGTGCGCAACGTCACCCGTTTCTCTGCCCGGCATCTCTGGCACTACGCCATCACCGAGCGCGAGGCGCGCCCTATCCGGGAGGAGGACGTGGCCTGGCAGGGGAATATCGGCCTGTGGAA
>JACQYG010000264.1 GCA_016208345.1 Chloroflexota bacterium | reverse complement strand
CGATGAAGCGCTTTGGGTCACTCTCCGCCGTGGCCCAGTAAATGGCCCAGATCCGACGGGAGGCCTCTACCAACGATCTGAGCTCCACCTGGGTCGGTTCTTCCTCCAAGGGCCGCTGCCGGGGCAGGGGATGGCGGGGGAGCTCCCCGCGATAATAGTACTCGAAGGTCTCTACCTGGCCCGGCGCATTGAGCAATATGGCATCTCCAAGCCTCCCAAAAGCCTCGATGTACCGGGCGATGCCCCGGTAGTCATCCCGGGCGTACCTGGCATCCCAATAGTAGTTGCCGAGGGACTGTCCGCTGGCGACGACCATTCCGCCCAGGGCCAGGCCTGCTAAAAGAGGCCCGGCACGGGCTTTCTTTACCAGTAAAGAACAGATGTTCTCCAGGCCCTGTGCTACCATCAGGTAGTAGGCGGGGCTGGCCACCAAGAGAAACTTGGAGTCATAAAAGGGCCGGCGCAGGGAGAGCAGGTAGAGCGACAGCACGGGCACGAAGAGGTACAGGACGGCGATGAGGTAGCCGTCAGTGGCAGCGATTCTTTTCCTTAACGGTAAGAGTCCCACCAGGAGGATAGCGGTGAGGAGCACCACGGCCGGCCACATGGCCGATGGGTCAGCCGAGCGGCCCAGGCTGAGATCAGCAGCAGCCCTCACCAGAAGGTCTGGCAAGCTAAAAGGCGCGCTGGTGGCCGGCCAGTTGGCCCACTGCTGGCGCATGGCCCCCAGCCAGGGCAGGTAGAGCGCGACGCTGGCCAGGAGAGCGCCCGCCCAGGACAGGATGGAGCGTATGTAGCCCCCCCCGACCTGGCCCCTCCAGTACCGGCCTACCGCCACCAGGAGCACGGCCAGGGCTTCGGCCAGCACTACGGTGAAGGCGAAGTAGTGGGTGTAAAGGGCGGCCGAGGTCACGGCCACGTATGCGGCTAGGGTGAGCCAGTTCAACCGCAGGCTTGCCGGACCAGTGTTTGCGCCAAAAGCCCCCAGCCACTGGGCGGTCAGGTACACCGAGATTGCCCCCAGGAGCGCCACCAGGACGTACATGCGGGTTTCCTGGGAGTAGTACACCTGAAAGGGGGAGATGGCCGAAAGAAAGGCGGCCAGGAGGCCGATTCTGGCTCCCGCCAGCCTGCGGCCCAGGGCAAAGGTCACCAGGACCAACAGCACGCCACCCAGGACGGAAAGCGAGCGGACGCCCATCTCGCTGGTGCTGGCCAGGGCGATCCAGATGTGCAGGAGGTAGTAGTACAGGGGCGGGTGGATGTCGGCGGCGGCGCTCCGGGTGATAGTGGGCAGGTCCCGCTGGGCCAGGGCCACGCTGGTGCCCTCGTCGTTCCAGAGGCTTTGGCCGTCCAGCCGGTAGAGGCGCAGGGCCAGGGCCAGGAGGACCACCAGCAAGAGCAGCATATACACGGACCGGTGAGATTTCTTTACTAGTAAAGAAATCATCTGTGGCCCCAGCGTTGCAGCAATTGGGCCAAAAAACCCGGCAGGCCCACCAGAAGACATATGCCCAGGATGCCCAGGATGATGCCACCGGCCGGGTTGGCCGAGCGATCGACGATGAACCCGTCAATGGATATGCTGCTCTCATCGGCGAGCCCGGCACCCATGTTCCTGACCTCCACCGTGTGGAGGCCTCCAGGGAGCCCTTTGGCTATGGGGATCTTCGCCTGCCACTTCTCCTGCGGGGCCTGAAGGTCCAGGAAGGCCAGGCCCTGAGCGTCGGCAGGCAATTGGTTGGCCCGGGCGCCACTACCGTCAACCCAGACTTGCAGGTAGCCGGCCTGAGGGCCCTGACTGGTCACCAGGGTGAGATCGATGCCCCGGAAGCTAAAGCTCAGGCTGTCGCCGGCGGAGCGAGAGAGCGCGTAGGCACTCAGGCTTGCCCTCTGGTCCCGAATGGTCTGCCACTGTCCCTTATATTTGATGGTCCAGTGGTCCTCCTGGTGATAGCCGCGCGGCATGGCCGCCGGCCGGGTGGTGGCGAATCGCTTGACCGCCTCCCAGACCGGGCGGGGCGTGAAGTCCGGGTCCACCATACGGAAGTAGTATTGCTGGTCCTTATCGTTTTTGGTGGCGGGCTTGAAAAACCAGAGGTTGACGACTCCGACCCAGGGCCATTCCTCCTGGATGCGCTCCAGGGCCCGCACGGTGTACCTGGCCTGTTGAGCCTCGCTCACCCGGCCCCAGAAGGGCTTCTCCGGGTAATCCTTGGGCAGGGCATTCCAGGCCAGCTCGGAGAGCCAGATTGGTTTTCCGGCATCGCCGTTGCGCACCATGACCTCTCGTAGGAGAATGGGCCGGGAGACGTTCATCTCGTCCTTCTCGTCCAGCCTCCGGTCGTCCGGCCCCCGCCGTAGCCCGTAGGCCATGGTGGACATGATGTCGAAATAGTCTTTGGCTCCGGCATCGTACATCTCTTGCAAAAAGAGGGTGTCCATGCGGTTGTGCGGCCCCGGGTCCAGGGTAGGGGCCAGGCCAGGTGCGATGACCACGCAGTCCGGATCGGCCTCCTTGGCTCGGGTGTAGGCGATCTTGAGCAGTTTGGTGAACTCCGAGGCGCTCACGTCCCGTTGGCCCCATTCCACGGCCAGGTTGGGCTCATTCCAGATCTGGTAATACTTTACTTTTCCCCGGTAGCGGCTCACCACCGTATACACGAAGTCACCGAAGTCGTCCAGGTTGTCCGGGGGACGCGTATAGTGAGAGCTTTCCCGGCGGGTCCAGTCCGGTGGCGAATCCAGACGCACGATGAGGCTCAAACCATACTCCTGGGCCAGGTTAACGATGCGGTCGAACTTCTCCCAGGTGCTGTGGTTGAACTTGGTGTCCCAATATCGTCCTTTGGAGGGAACCTCGATCTCGCGCCAGGGGAACTGCTGGCGAACCCAGGCAAAACCGGCGTCGCGGATCATCTGGAGGGACCTGCGGACCTTCGACTCCTCCACCTCGTCTTGGAGCATGGTGTTTATTCCCAGGGGCTTCACGGCAGTATGGGCGATGGGGGCCAGGTCCGAAGTGTTGGTTTGCCGTGAAGTGAAGCGGGAGTAAACGGCCATGACCCTGACCTTCAGCTCGCCCTCTTCCATAAGCTGGGCCAGGCCGGGGAAAGACAGAAAAACGGCCATGGCCAGAGCGAAGCTCCCCACCGCCAGGGTCAGGGACACCAGGGTCCTCCATCTCCATCTCCATCTCCATCGCCGCCGTCTCTTGGCACTTTCTTTACCGGTAAAGGGTCTCAACCGACCGCCCCTTGCTCGTCCGCCGGCAGGTGCTTCAGTTGCGAATAAACGCGTTCCAGCCGTGGGACGATCACCGCCCAGTCGTAACTGGCCTCCATCAAGGCCCGGCCTCTGGCGGCCATTTTCTTGCGCCTCTCCTCGTCGTTGAGGAGGCTGACCACCTGCTGGGCAAAGGTCGTAGGGTCGTCGGCGATCAGGATGTCCTCGCCGGGCCTGGCCGCAATGCCTTCGGCGCCAGCAGTGGTGGACACAACCGGTATCCCCATGGCCATGGCCTGGAGTACTTTGAGTCTGGTGCCGCTGCCCATGCGCAGGGGCACGACGTAGACCCGGGAGTGGATCATGTAGGGGCGCACGTCGTCCACGTAACCGGTCACCGTGACTGCTGGATCTTCGCCCAACCGCCGCACCTCGGGAGGTGGGCTCTTGCCTACGATGTAGAAGTGAACGTGAAAGATGTCCTTCTTGATCAGAGGCAATACCTCCTGGCAAAACCAGGTCACCGCGTCGATATTGGGGCGAAAATCCATGGTGCCGGTGAAAATCAAAGAGGCTTCATGTTTGATCCTGGACTCGGGCGCCGGATAGGCATCGGCCGGGACCTGACTGGAGAAAAGCGCGCAGTCCACACCATTGGGCACCACCGCGATGTCCACCTGTGGGACGATGCGGTGCAGGGCGTTGCGGTCAGCCTCCGATACAGCGATGACCTTATCGAAAGACCGGCATACCATGGCCTCGTAAGCCCTCAGCTTGCGCCATTGAATAAAGGAATAAAGGGCACCAGCCCAGCGCAGGGGATAGCGTCGATCGATCTCCCAGGCCCTCTGTTGCAGGACGTATTCGGCGTTGTGGTTATCGAAGACGCTAGAAGGCGCCGGGTGGATCAAGGATATATCCCCATTGATCAAATCCAACCCATACTGGGCCAACTCGATGCCCTCTACCTGGACCAGATCAAAGGGCTCTCGCCCCAGCATGACCGCGAGCTTCGCTCGGAATTCAGGCGACGGGAGCCTCAGGGCCATGTCCGGCAACGGGGAGAGAAATACGGAGAGCGCGCGCCGGGGGAATCCTCGCCGGGGCGCCATCACCGTTTCGATGCTCTGGCAGCACTCCCGGAGAGCGGGAAGCCAGGCCAGTTCCTCCTCGGACCACACGAACGACAGAAGATGGACCTCGTGGCGGGCCGAAAGTTGTTTGATAAGGTTATAGTTCCTGATGGAGGTACCCTTGTTGGGCGGATAGGGCAGGCCAGGGGTCAGAAAAAGTATCCTCATTGGCTCTCGTATCCTAAACTAGTAGAGGCATTGGCCTAGCCAGCCAGGCCTGCTGCCTTCTGATAGACCTGGATGGTCTGTTTGGCCGTCCTTTCCCAGGAGAAACCCTGGGCCTGGGCCAGGCCCTTTTGTCGTAGCTCTCGCCGAAGCTCTTCGTCAGTTAAAGCCTGCCATATGGCCTGGGCCATTTTCTCGGGGTCCTCCGGTGGCACTAGTAGGGCGGCATCTCCGGCTATCTCGGGCAGGCTGGAGCGGTCCGAGGCCACCGCGGGCGTACCACAGGACATGGCCTCCAGCAAGGGTAGCCCGAATCCTTCGTAGAGGGAAGGGTAGACGAACAGGCAAGCAGCATTGTAGAGATAGGGCAAGTCCTCTGCGGGAACACTGCCAATGAAGCGGATGGCATAACCCAGGTCCCACTCCTCCACCAGGCTGAAGACCTCCTCGAAGAGCCATCCACGCTTGCCTGCGATGATCAATTTCGGTAAGGCCTGATCTCGGGCCTTTTCCTTAATCAGGTAGGCGTAGGCGCGCACCAGGTTGGAAAGGTTCTTGCGGGGCTCGATGGTGCCCACGAACAGGATAAAGTCGCCCACAATCCCATATCTGGCCTTGGCGTCCTTAAGGGCAGATTGGTCCTCTATCGGATGGAACTGTGGCCCGGCAGCCTCGTAGATCACCGTGACCTTGCTCTCAGGGGCGCTGGTCAGCCGTGCCAGGTCCTCTTTCGTGCATTCCGAGACGGCGATGATCTGCTCGGCGCTCTTCACTGCCCAATGGATCTGGCCGTAGTAGCGTTTACTGGCCTCGGTTAAGGTTTCTGGGTAGTGCAGGAATCCCAGGTCGTGGATGGTCACTACCGCGGGGCAGCGCCGACGCCAGGGAGGAATGAAGTCGGGCTGGTGAAGCACGTCCACCTTAACCGGCGCCAGCTCCAGGGACAAGGCAAGCTGCTCGAACCGGTGATGCGGTGGTGTCCACATGGCATGGCGCCGGAAGTTTGGCTCTCTGGCCAATATGCTCCGGTCCTTGCGGCTCTGCAACAACACGTATTCGTTTTCACGGTCGACTTGAGCCAGGGCTTCCACTAGCCGCAGAGTGTATTGCCCGATGCCCGCCTGTTGATAGTAGAGCAGCCTGGCGTCAATGCCGATGCGCATCGAGGGCTCCCCGAACAACCTGCTTGGACGCCGGGACCTCGACGTTCCAAGAGAAGGCGCCAGGGTATTGTAACAAAAAAGCGCCGGTGGGACAAGTAAAAAAGCCCTGGCCTCCTGGATGGCGAGGCAGAGCTGTCTTTACTCGTAAAGAAACGAAAAGATACCCGGGCTCTGGTGCTACCTCCTCTTCTTGGCCTTTTTCTTTCTAGGCGGAGAAGCCGGGGGGGAAGGCTTCGCGGCCTTAGGTTTGGGCATGTACTTTTTCTTCCTTTCCTCCAGCTCGTAGCTTTCGCGCATCTTGGGATATCTCTGCAAGTAAAAGTAGACGCCGTAGCCGAGGACGCCAATAATGGCCGCAAGCAACAGGTTCATCAGAAGTGGATGCGAGAGGAGCGGGATCTGCCAACTGGTGAACCCCAGCAGCAAGAGGCCCAGGCCGCTGGCCAGCGCACCAGCCAGAGCCAATATCTCGGTCAGACGGGCATTCAGCCGGTGTTCCCGGAAAACTCTCTGGCTAAGGTAGAAATAAGAGAAAGCCGCCGCCAGCCCGATGGCGACGAACAGGATTAATAGCGGCAAATCCAGTCCCTGCCACCAGGCGAGGTACCTCACGGTACCCCCGGGAGGCGCGGTGGTAGGGGGCGTGGCTGTGACTGGGAGGGTGGTCGTAACCGGCGGCGTGGCCGTCACTGTGGCGGTGGTCGGCACCGTAGTGGTGAGCGGCGGAGAGGCCCTCACCCCGACGGGGGGGTTCAGGTGCGGCTTGAAAATTTCGTTACTAGTAAAGAAGCCTTCGATGAACATGAAGAGAGGTCCCCCTTGGTGAGAGTATAATTTCGGCACCGACGCAGGGCCACATTATAGCAGGTCAATTGATAGGGCACAAGTCAGCGGTGAAAGCAGAGGGGCCGCCCACCGTGGTTGGGCTGCGACCCCAATTCATGAGCTTATGGCAAAAATGGGGATTTCGGCGTGCTAACCGGGAGCGGAAGATGATATAATTGGTTTGGGTGTCTGGAAGAGGGAAAACCATGAAAATTCAAGGTTATGCCGAATTCTTGACCCAAAGGCTCGGTGGGCGCTACTCACGAGACCTTGACATCGATCTGGCCGGCGGCCGGCCCGGTGAGATCTTCAAATGGTTCCTGGCCTCCATACTTTTCGGGGGCCGCATCAGCGAGCGCCTGGCCGCCCGGACCTATGGCGAGTTCGAGCGCCAAGGGATTACCACGCCGAAGGCCATCATCGAAACGGGATGGGATGGGCTGGTGGAGCTCCTGGACGCCGGCGGATATGCCCGCTACGATTTCAAGACCGCTACCAAGCTTCTGGCGGTGATGGAAGCTCTGGAGGTCCTTTATGACGGGGACCTGAACGTGTTGCATGCTGCAGCCCGTGACCCGCGGGACCTGGAGACCAGACTCATGGCCCTGGGCAAAGGCATCGGGCCGGTTACCGTTAACATCTTCCTGCGGGAGCTACGGGGGTTATGGCCCAAGGCCGACCCACTGCCCTCGGCCCTGGTTCTTCTGGCCGCCGTGAACCTGGGGCTCACCTCCACCCAAGAGCCCCAAGTCGCCCTGGCAGACTTAAAGAGGGCCATTCCTCAGGAACGGTTGGTGGACAGCGAAGCGGCCCTCCTGAGGTTAGGGAAGGATTTTTGTCGGAGCAATCGCCACGATGTTTGTCCGGTGAAGGAGTGCTGCAAGGCAGTGGCATGAGATTCCTGGCCGACCAGATGCTGGGGCGTCTGGCCAAGTGGCTGCGCATCCTGGGCTATGACACACTGTACTCCAACGCTTGGAGCGATGCCGAGATCGCCCGGCTGGCGCGAGCGGAGGACCGAGTCCTCCTCACCCGGGACACACGACTTCTGGCCCGCAAGGGGTTAAAGGGCCTCTACGTGTCCAGCGAAGATCTGGTGGAGCAGATCGGACAACTGGCCCGGGAGGGCTATCTTGATTCACGGCCGCCCTTCACCCGTTGCCTGCGTTGCAACGTCTCATTAGAGCAGGTAGACAAACCCCAGGTGCTCGGACAGGTGCCGCCGTACGTCTACGAAACCCAAGATGAGTTTCGACGCTGCCCGCAATGTGGGCGGCTCTTCTGGAGAGGGACTCATTGGCAGAAGATGGTGGAGAAGGTCAATAGATCGGCGAGATAAGACTCCCGGTGTCTGCCAGACACCGGGAGTCTCCGGCAGAACCAGGGGCAAGTAAGGTGACGCGCTTCCGCTTTCCACTGGTCAAGAAGACCGTGGTTTGAAGCCCAGGAGGGTCAGGGCAGAGGCGGCGGCCAGCCTGGCCGCCAGGCCCGGGCGCAAGGTATCCCGGACGATCTCCTTGAATAGCTTATGGGCCGAAACGGCGTCGAACAGGGCCCGGCGCAAAGCGTGGTCGTTTTTGGCGATCTCCAAAACCGGGTCCAAGAATCCGTAATACGCGCTGGCGATGGCTAGCCAGCGGACGATCCTGCCGTAGATCATATCGTCCAGGACCTCCTGCGACTTTCGTTCGTATCCCCTGAAGGCAGCCTTGGAGATCCCCTCTTTCATGATCGTTTCGGCGGCCCGGATGCCGGTGATGCAGCCGTAGGTCACACCCTTGCCCTTGAACGGGCGCAGGAGGCCGGCGGCGTCGCCCGCCATCACGTAGCGGTCATTGTAATATCCCCTGGCCAGGGAGACAGGAAACCGGCCCTTGAAGTACGCGAGCTCGCTGGAGGAGGGGTTGAAGGATGGAGGCAATACCTTCTTCACCGGCGCAAAGGTTAGGAAATCACCCATGAGCCTCGCATCCACCTGGGCGCCGGCGATGTTAACGGTCAGATGATCGTGTTTGGGTGTAACCGCCCCGAACTCGATCCTGGGCATGGCGGGCAGAAAGGCGTGGATGCGATCGCCGAATCCCGCCAGGAAGTCGGGAGCGGGATAGATCCTGGTCACGATGGAGTCCAGGCACTGGGGTGGGGCGTAAGCGTCCCTGCGCCGCGGCGAAGTGGCTCGCTGGAAGAGCTGGATCGCCCCATCGTCCAGGCCGAAGGCGCCCACCAGCACGTCCGCCCGGCGGTTGTCTCCCTCGCTGTAGACCACGACCCGGTCCCAGGCGAACTCCAGATCGGTAACCCGACACTGAACCACCCGCACTCCCCGCTCCCGGGCCTTTCCCAGAAGGTAGTCATCGAACTGGACGCGCTTGACGACGTAGGACGGCTCACCCTCCTCTTCCAGGACGATGCTGAGGCGATCTGAGTGCAGGACGTAGCCACCGATACTGGTCTGCACCAGGTGGTGGGGGAAGGCCACCCCCAGGCGCTCCTCCATGACCTCCCGCAGCGGCGGGGAAAGCACGCCCACGCACTGGTTGTGGTGGATCTCCCCGGCAAAGGTCTTCCCCTCGTAGATGATGACCTCGATGCTCCGGCCCAGCTCCGCCGCCAGGTTCTTCAAGGCGATGGCGCAGGCGGCCCCAGCGGGACCGCCGCCGATGATCACCGCGGTCTGTCCGTCGTCCAGGGGACCCAGATAGTCGCCGGAAAAGGTATCCACGGTCTAGGCCTCGTCGGGTGTTACTTTGTCTATGGAATCCCCGGCCGACCCTCCAGGTATGGGCGACGCCTTCTTTACTAGTAAAGAAGACCAAAGGCGCCACTGTATTCTCAGACTCAAGGCGGCAAGCACGATATCCTTATAGGGCTGGTCGCCGGTAAAGGAGCCCCAAAGGATGCGGCCCAGGACCTGCTCCCTTGGCCGACAGGCTAACTGCTCGTAGCGGGCAGCCTGGACGAAAAGCCTAAGGAATATTTGGGAGGCAAAGCCCAAAGCGCTGAGACGGAAGAGCAGTCTGCCGTAAGCGCTGTCCCTTGCCAGGGCCCGGCACGTGGGGAGGTAGTAGCGTGCGAAAGCCTGGGCGGAGACGCCGTGCCGGAATGCCGCCTCCGCCGCCGCCTTCGCCGTCAGGAACGCTGAGTCCAGGCCATTCTTGTAGAGCCTAGATACGCTGGCATCGCCGATCATGACTATCCGGTTGGTGAAAGGCTTTTGGCAAGGGGCCACGGCCACCCGCGGGCAGCAGTGGCAGTAGTCCGCGGGCGCCTGCCAGCCTGGCGGCAGCCTCTTGCTGACCAGGGGGTGAGCCAGAAAGCCCAGCAGGCTCTCTTTCCCTGCCTTCTCGCCGATGAGGGTCACGGTGAGGTGCTCCTGTTTCGGGATGATCGCCCCGAACTTGATGCCCGACAGGCCCAGCTCATAGATGACGATGCGATCCTGAAAGCCCTCTTTGACCCGATCTGCCCCTAGCCGGAGCTCAGCCTGATACGATGGCAAGGTGGGAGGGGGGACATAGCCGAACCCCAGAGCTGTCACCTGCCGCGCCAGGCGCGGGCTGAGGCCAAAGGCCCCCACCACCAGGTCAGCCTCGTAGACTTCTTTGTGTGCCTTGGACCCGACGAGCACCGTGGCCGGGTCATTCCTGGTGCCGTGGGGCACCTGGATCTCCACCACCGGCTGTGGGACCACCTGTACCCCTAAAGAACTCACCTGTCCCAGGAGATAATCGTCGAAGCTGACGTTGCGGCCAGGGGTGGAGCCGCGAGGGCCGTTGCCGCGGTAGACGGTGTAGATCTCCGACTCGGCCTTCTGAGGCGATAGATGCAGGTTCCCCGCCCGGGTCTCCCACCAGTACCCTCGGATGTGCCGCTGGACGATGCTTTCCGGAAGGGTTAAGCCGATCTCACGAAACCTGGCCACCAGGCCTTCCGCCACCACCCCGGCGCACATGTTACAGCCCTGGGGCCCGCTTTGGGTGAAGGGCTTGCCGTCGAAGACGGTGATGTGGACCTTCCGGCCCAGTTCCGCGGCCAGGCGCCAGGCAAAGATGGCGAACAGGCTGCCTGCCGGCCCCGCCCCCACCACGGCGATCCTGGCTCCATCCCTCAATTGGAGATCGTTCTCGGCGCCAGCCACGTTACAATCTCGACTCATAAATGCCTACTTTGTACCGAGCAGTATACCCTAGCCCAGGCGCGAATGCAAGGGTAGCAGGCCAATCGTATTGGCCAGGGCAGGCCCTTGACAGGGGCAGTGGCCTCCACTAGAATAGCGCCAACCCCCTGGCCCATGGGACCTCGGAGGCAAAAGGAGTCTTGCGCGATGGTTCCATTGAATACCTATCCCATGTCCTATAAACACTTCGACCCTGATGACCGTTTGGTCAGCCAGGGCGAGGGCAACGTGGGCCTGGAAAAAGACAACTTCGTCATCACCACCTCCCAGGAGGCTCCCTACCTTGTCTACTACCGGGAGGTGGAGCATTTCCTGCGCCAGGGCTACCTGGTCCTGGTCGATCTGCCTG
>JACQYG010000263.1 GCA_016208345.1 Chloroflexota bacterium | reverse complement strand
TCGCCACAGTATACCCTATTTCCACCAATTTATGAACAGTCACTTCCAACCAGGGTGTTGAACAAGCATGTTGAACGAAGCCCGCACGTGGGGACGCGAGAACTTGTTCTCGGCGAATCGTGCTCCACAGTGGGGCAAACCCGAACAAGTTCGGGCGTCCGAAGGGACCCAGTGGGGAGCATCGATCTTCGTTCAACACCCTCACCGCCCACCGCCTTGACACCCCGAGTCCTCCAGTGTATATTGGCCCTGGCGGACACCCGCCCAGGAGTCAAGGTCCGTGGATCCCAGGCGCTTCCTCTACCACTTGCGGTCGCTGCCCGCTTACCGTGACCAGATCGTGCACGTGGAACACATCCCGGCCCGCCAGGCCCGCTACGCCGAGCCGGAGAAGCCCCTCCACGCGGCCCTCCAGTGGGCCCTCAAGAGGCAGGGCATCGCCCGGCTTTATTCGCACCAGGCCCAGGCCCTGGACCTGGCTCGGGCCGGCTCCAACCTGGTGGTCTCCACCGGCACCGCCTCTGGCAAGACCCTCTGCTACCACCTGCCGGTCCTGGAGGAGATACTCCAAAACCCCCGGGCCAAGGCATTGTATCTGTATCCCACCAAGGCCCTGGCCCAGGATCAATTACGAAGCCTCCGGGAGCTCACCGCCCAGGACCTGCCCTTCATCAAGGCCGGCACCTACGACCGGGACACCACCCAGCAGGAACGGGCACAGCTACGAAGGACCGCCCAGATCATCCTCACCAACCCGGACATGCTGCACCTGGGCATTCTCCCCAACCACTCCTCGTGGGCCCGGTTCTTCGCCAATTTGCGTTACGTGGTCGTCGACGAGGCCCACTACTATAGCGGTATCCTGGGCTCCCAGGTAGCCAACGTGCTGCGCCGGCTGAACCGCATCTTGGACTTCTACCGTGCCCGGCCCCAGTACATCTGTTGTTCCGCCACCATCGCCAACCCCCAGGAGCACGTGGAACGGCTCACCGGCAAGGGCTGCCAGGTGGTCTCCGAGGACGGCTCGCCCCGGGGACCCAAGGACTTCGTCTTCTGGAACCCGGGTTTGCTCGATTCCAAGACCGGCGCCCGGCGCAGCGCCAATAGCGAGGCTACCCTGCTCTTCACGGAGCTGGTGAAGCAGGGCATCCGCAACGTCACCTTCGCCAAGACCCGCAAGGTGGCGGAGCTGATCCTGCTCTACTCCCGGGAGGCCCTGTTGAAGACCGATTCGGAACTCACCGGCAAGATCAGGTCCTACCGCGCCGGCTACCGCGCGGAAGAGCGCCGCCAGATCGAACGTGAGTTATTCCAGGGCCATCTCCTGGGAGTGGCCTCTACCACCGCCCTGGAGCTGGGGGTGGACATCGGTGGCCTGGACGCCACCGTGCTCACCGGCTACCCGGGCTCCGTGGCTTCGGCCTGGCAGCAGGCCGGGCGCAGCGGCCGGGGGCTAGAGCCTTCCCTTTCGATCCTGGTCGGCCTGGACGGCCCCCTGGATCAGTACCTGATGCGCCATCCGCAGGAGTTCTTTGGCAAGCCCCACGAGCACGCCCTAATTGACCCCAACAACGAGAATATCTTGAGAAAACACCTGCCCTGCGCCGCCTACGAGCTGCCCCTGTCTGGGGCCGACGCCGCCGTCTGGGGCGATGGGGAGGCTCTGGGTAGCATCATCCAGGGGCTGGGACGTCAGGGAATACTACGCCCTTCTGGCGAGCGCTGGTTCTACGCCCAAGATGACTATCCCGCCCAGGAGGTCAACCTGAGGACCGCCACCTCGCGTGAATACGATATCGTGGACGTATCCCGGGGCAGAGAGTTCCTGGGGACGGTCAATGCCGAGACCGCCTTCTTCTTCGTGCATCCGGGGGCCATCTACCTGCATCAGGGGGAGACCTACCTGGTCCAGGAGCTGGATCTAAGGACCCAGACTGCCAGCGTGGTCCCAGTGGACGTGAACTACTACACTCAGACCAAGGACCTCACCGACGTGCGCATCGTACAGGCACTCAAGGAGCGCAGGCTGCCCCGGTCCACCGCCTACTGGGGGCAGGTGCAGGTCACCACCCAGATCGTGGGCTTCAAACGCAAGCAGCAGTTCACCGAAACCGTCCTCTCCGAGGAGCCATTGGACCTGCCGCCCCAGACCTTCGACACCAGGGCCCTGTGGTTCGACGTTCCGGTGGAGGCCCTGGCCGGGCTGGCGGTTCGGAGCCAGGACCCGGCCGGAGGGCTTCATGCCCTGGAGCATGCCGCCATCGCCATGTTGCCCCTCTTCGCCCTGTGCGGCCGCAACGACATCGGCGGCATGTCCACCCTGGCGCATCCCGATACCGGCCGGGCCCAGGTGTTCATCTACGACAACTTCCCCGGCGGCGTGGGCCTCTCGGCCAAGGGCTTTGAGTTCCTGGAGGCGTTGTGGGAGGCTACGCTGCGGACCATTCGTGAGTGTCCCTGTGATGAGGGCTGCCCCTCCTGCGTCCAGAGCCCCAAATGCGGCAACAATAACGAGCCCCTGGACAAGGAGGCGGCGGTGGCCATCTTGCAGGCGCTCCTGGGGCGGGATTAGTTGGCACGTTCGCCCTGGGGTCGGTCCTTTGCTAGTGAAGAAGCCGCCCGTTACTAGGCACCTCAGAGGGTGAATCCCCAAAAATAGGCAAGACTCCATCTCGTAGGGCAGGTTGGCTGCGATATGGGCATGCCATGTAGCAAGGCAGAACACTGTTTCTACAGGCTGTCATTGCTAGCAAAGCGAAGCATTCTCAACGCACCTGGGGATTGCTTCGTCGCTTCGGCTCCTCGCAACGACATCTTAGCGCCGCCATGGTCCTCCGGAATGGCAGGTAGGCTGCTCTGTTGAGCTGGCAGATCCAGGCAGTTGCCACCAAGCACGCTAGGTGCCCTTGTCGGGTTTGCCCACCGCCACCGCAGCCAACCTGCCCTACATTCTGTGGTGAATGCTCTCATCGGTTTGAGGCGAAGCTTTCCTAGCAAAGAATCACCCACCTGCCGGCCCGAGACCTTGCCTTCAGGGTTCTCGTGTGGTAACATTCGTCCTCGCCGGCCACGACATGGAGGAGGAGAGAGCCGGCGGTAGGCGGGACACTGCAAAATTCGGGGAAAAGAAAGCATGACTACCAAGCCCAGCAAGCATCTGGAGACGTTCCCTAATCCCCAACCAGGGAGAGAGTACACCATCCGCCACGTGTGCCCAGAGTACACTGCCGTTTGCCCTATTACCGGGCAGCCCGATTTCGGCACCATCATCATCACCTACGTCCCTGATCAGAAGTGTGTGGAACTGAAGTCGCTGAAGCTCTATCTTTGGTCTTTTCGAGAGGAGGGGCACTT
>JACQYG010000262.1 GCA_016208345.1 Chloroflexota bacterium | reverse complement strand
TGGCGACTCCTTTCTTCGCCAGTAAAGAGTGGCGGCGGGCCCTGTGGCAAGCGGTATGGCCGGCATCGGCCCTGGCTCTGGGCTTCGCGCTTTCCTTCGTGCCCCTGGGGGCCTATTTCGCCTGGAACGGTGCCCTGGGCGACTTGGTCCAGTCGGTGATTGAGTTCAATATGTACCATGCCCGCACCGGCGGCAACCCCACCGTGGCTGGCACCATCTCCGGCACCCTGGATTTCCTGGGCAACATGAACGTCCTGGCACCGCTGGCCATGGCCTCGACCGCGGCCATGGCCTTAGGTAGCAAAGGGGGGCTTGCCCCCCTAACCCCCCTAGAGCGTGACAGGGCGAGTTGGCTCCTGGTCGCCTGGCTCTTCTTCTCCGCCGTGGGCATCTGGCTCCAAGGGAAGTTCTTCAGTTACCATTGGTCGCCGGTCCTCCCGCCCCTGGCTCTCTTGGCGGCCGATGGGTTGCGCCGGATCCGGGCCGATGTGGCGATGTCCGTTGGGCCCTCTCCGGCCAGTGAAAGCCGGGGCAGGCCCCTGCTGCTGGGCACGTACGGCGTGATCGCCCTGGCGTACCTGGTCTTCCTGGTTCAAGAAGAGCGCGTGAAGCTGGGCCGTGATCTGCCGTACCTCCTGGGTCAGACCAGCCAGAGAGAGTACCTGGCGAATTTCGGCCACAATATCCTGGGCCGCGACGTCTACTCATTCCTGGCGGCCCAGGACACCGCCCGGTACCTCCGCCAGCACACCACCTCCGAGGACTACGTGCTGGTGTGGGGGTTCCAGGCTCTGGTGAACTTCCTGGCGGACCGCCGGTCGCCCACCCGTTTCATCTTTAACTACCCGCTGACCTTCGACCAGCCGGAGAGCGAATTCCGCATCGTGGCCCGCCGGAGATTCCTGAAGGACCTGGCGGACAAGAGGCCAGCCTATATCGTCCTGGTGACCAACGACGTGAATCCCATCCAACCGGTGGACTCCCACACCCTGGTAGAGGGCTTCCCGGAGTTCAAAAGGCTGATCCAGAAACAGTATCGGCTGGAGAAAGACATAGCCGACTTTCACCTCTATCGACGGGTGGCCGAGAAGTGCATTTGAGCGGAGGAGCAGGGGAGCAGGGGAGCAGGGGGACAAGGGAGCAGGGGAGCAGCACCCATGCTCCCCTATGGATTAGCCTCTTGGTGCTCCTGGCCTTTGCCCTGCGCCTGTACCAGCTCGGCAGGCCCAGCCTCTGGTACGACGAGGCGGTCAGCGTCTACCTGGCTGGGCTGGATCTCGGGGGCCTCACCGCCCACACCGCCGGGGACATCCACCCGCCTTTTTACTACTACCTTTTACATTTCTGGATGAAGGCGGCAGGCAAGAGCGAGTTCGCCGTGAGCCTTCTCTCGGTTCTGTGGGGCATATTGCTCTTGCCTTTGGCCTTCATCGTGGCCCGGCGTCTGGCGGGGTTCCGCGCCGGGCTCCTGGCAGCCTTTCTCTTGACCATGTCTCCTTTCAACCTTTGGTATTCGCAAGAGATCCGCATGTATACCCTGGGGGCCTTCCTGGCCCTCCTGTCGCTGTATTGCCTTTTGAGGATCCTGGAAGGTGGCGCCGGCCAGGGGAAGGCGCTATTCTGGATCGGCTACGTGGCCAGCGCCGCCCTCGGGCTGTATTCCTTGTACTATTTCGCCTTCGCCATCTTCTTCGGGAACCTCTTTATCCTCTTGTGGTGGCTTCGGGGCCCCAGGGCCCGGGCTGTCCCTTTCATCCTGAAGTGGGCCGGCGCCCAGCTCGCAGTGGCGGCCCTGTACCTGCCGTGGCTGCCGGTGGCTTTCCACCAGGCCACGCAACCGCCGGTGCCTCCCTGGAGGGGCTTCACTGGGCTGTGGGATGTGCTGGTCCAGTCCTGGACCGCCCTGTGCCTGGGTCAGTCGACGGAGCCCTCCCAGGCCTGGCCGTATCTTTTGGTCTTCGCCCTGGTCTTCGGGCTGGGCCTGGTGGCGTCAGTCAGCGGCAGTTTCTTTACTAGTAAAGGAAGTCTTCTTCTGGGCTCCACCCTGGTGCCGGTGCTGACCATCTACCTGGCCTCTCTGGCCACACCGCTGTTCCACGTACGCTACGTCTTCGTCTTCTCCATGGGGTTCTATATCCTCCTGGCCCTGGGCCTGGGGCGGCTCTGGCAGGCCTCGAGCGCGGCCTTCCTGTTGAGCCTGGCGGTGCTGTCCCTGCCTGCTGCTCAGTCCGCCCAGCGCTATTTTTTCGACCAAGAATACGCCACCGACGACCACCGGGCGGCGGTGCGCTACCTGGGCGAGAGGATGGTGCCCGGGGATGCGGCGTTGATCAACGCCGGATACGTGTACCCCGTGGTCCTCTACTATTTCCGCGGCGACATCGCTTGGCGGGGACGGTTGGTGGACTACCCCTCGGCCGGAACACCGGCCGGCCCCGGCGCCGTGTTCCTGCAGACCGGCACCCTGGGCGGGAGCCCACAGCTCGGATGGGGCAGCCCGGCCTCGGACTTCTACGCCACAACCATCCAAGAGAGCGAGGCGGCATTGCGCTATATGGCCCAACGTCACGGGCGGTTGTGGGTCTACCGCTGCTACGATACCGTCACCGACCCGCAGGGCGATCTCCGCCGCTGGCTGGAGGGCAACTTCACCCTGATCGAGGACCAGGGGTTCCCGGGCCCCAGTTTCATCCGGGTCCAGGCTTACCGCACCCGCCAGGAGCCTCTGATCTCCCCGCCGCCCTTGTTTACTAGTAAAGAAGCTAACCTGGGCAATCTGGTGAGCCTCGTCGGTTTTGAGCTAACGGGCGAGCCCGCGCCGGTAGATGCTCCTATCTATCTAACGCTGTACTGGCAGGCCCAGGCCCGGCTCGCGCGGGAGTACCGGGCCTTCGTTGCCCTGGCCGACGATCAGGGGGCGGTCTGGGCCCAGTGGGACGATGTGCCCGGTGGGACCCTGTACCAGCCGGCCCGGTGGCGGCCCGGGGAGGTCGTGCCCGATTACCGGCGCCTGTCTATCCCTCCGGGCACGCCCCCGGGACACTATCACCTGAGGACCGGTTGGTACCCCGCCCCCGACGGGCCCAGGTTGGAGGCCCTGGACCAGCAGGGGAGAGCCCAGGGTACGGAATTGGAGCTGGGGACGGTGGAGCTACGAAGGGCTGTCTCCCCGCCGCGACCGGAGAAGATAGCCGCGTCGCATCGGTCCGGGGCGAACCTGGGAGACCGCTTCACTCTCCTGAGCTACGATCTGGGCAAGAGGCGCTATCAACCCGGGGAGACGGTGAGCCTGACGGTGTTCTGGCAGGCCAGGCAAGAGGGCGCGGCGGACTTCACCGCCTTCGTGCAGGTCCTGGACTCCAGCGGCAAACCCTGGGCGGCGGCGGACATGCCCCCCACCAGGGGCGACTACCCCACCAGTAAATGGGAGAAGGGTGAGGTGGTGAAAGGCCAGTATAGCCTGGTGATCGCCGGCGATGCGCCGGAGGGCCAGTATCGGCTGGTGGCTGGCCTGTACGACAACAAGGGTCAGCGCCGACTACCGGTGATGAGGCTTGTCGGTTCGGGTGGCGACATGGTGGACCTGGGGAAGATCGTCGTCGCCGGTCGGGAGCACTCGTACGAGCTCAGGAAAATGCCGTTCCCTCTGGATGCCAGGCTGGGAGACGAGGTAGCGCTCCAGGGGTTCAGCCTGGACAAGACCTCGGCGCGGCCGGGCGATACCCTGAATCTCCGGCTGCAGTGGCAGGCCCGGGGGGCGACGAAACAGCCCCACAAGGTCACCGTGCAGTTGCTAGACAAGGACAACCACATCTGGGGCCAGCGGGACAGCGTGCCCGGGGACGGCGACTGGCCCACCACCTGGTGGGTTCGGGGCGAGGTGCTGCTGGACGACTACCAAGTGGCGGTGAAGGACCAGGCGCCCCCGGGCGAATACCGTCTGGTGGTTGCCATGTACGAAGCTGCCTCTGGCCAGAGGTTACCAGTCACGGTGGAGGGGGAGCCGGGCCGGGCCCTGGATACGATGATATTGCTGGCCACAGTGACGGTGGAGGGGAGGTGAAGATCTGATGTCCCGGAGTTCAACTTCGGGACATCAAGGGGGGCCGCCCCTCAGGAACCTCCAGCGCACCCGCAAGAGACCCTTGATGTCCTCCCAGGCGGTCCGGACGATCTTCACACGACTGTCCAGGTCCTCGATCCATTCCACCGGCACCTCTTTGATCTTGTAGCCCCGGTGCTCGGCCAGGAGCAATAGCTCGCTGTCGAAGAATCAGGCCTGGTCCTCGATGGGGGGCACGAGCTCCCGGGCCACCTCCCGGCGGAGGGCCTTGAAGCCGCACTGGGCGTCGGAGAAGCGGTTCCAGAAGAGGAGCCTGATCAGGAGATTGTAGGTGCGGGAGATGAACTCCCGCTTGAACTGGCGGGTGACCCGGGCCCCCTTCATCAGCCGGGAGCCGATGCCCACGTGGTAGC
>JACQYG010000236.1 GCA_016208345.1 Chloroflexota bacterium | reverse complement strand
TTCCCGAAGATCTCCCAGGCCCTGAACGCCTTCCTGCGGGGCTTTCTGCCGGGCTGGGGGGCAGACCTGGCCGTCATCGTCCTGGTGGTCACCGTCCTCCTCCTGGGCCTGGCGGCCCTCTTCATGGTTCAGACCTGGCTGGAGCGAAAGGTCATCGGTCGTATGCAGGACCGCTACGGCCCTAACCGGGTCGGCCCCCTGGGGATGTTGCAGCCAGTGGCTGACGGCATCAAGATGTTCACCAAGGAAGACGTTACACCCCTGAGGGCCGACCGGCTGGCCTACAACCTGGGACCCATCCTGATCATCGTCCCGGCCATGGCGGTGTACGCGGTGATACCCTTCGGCAAGGGCATGGTTGGCGCCGACGTCAACATCGGCGTCCTCTACCTGGTAGCCATCTCCTCCCTGGCCACCATCGCCCTCCTGGCGGCGGGATGGGGCTCCAACAACAAGTACTCCCTGCTGGGTGGCCTCCGGGCGGCGGCCCAGATGGTGAGCTACGAGGTCCCCATGGTGCTGTCCATGCTCACCGTGGTGATGCTCGCCGGCTCCATGTCCATGGTCAAGATCGTCGAGGCCCAGGGCGGCCTCTTCGGATTGGGGTGGTACATCTTTTTCGTCCCCATCGGCCCCATCGCTTTCCTGATCTATTTCACCTGTGGGGTCGCCGAAGTCAACCGGGCACCCTTTGACATCCCGGAGGCGGAGTCGGAGATCGTGGCCGGCTTCCATACCGAGTACTCGGGCATGAAGTTCGCCCTCTTCATGATGGGGGAGTACATCCAGGCCTTCGCCGTCTCCGCCATCGCCGTGACCCTTTTCCTGGGCGGATGGCAGGGGCCGGTCCTGCCCCCCTACCTCTGGTTCGCGCTGAAGACCTTCTCGCTCTGGTTCGTGCTCATGTGGCTCCGGGGGACCTTGCCGCGGCTGCGGGTGGATCAGCTCATGGCCTTCGCCTGGAAGTTCCTTTTGCCGGTCTCCCTGGCCAACATTTTCCTTACCGGCATCGGCATCAGCATCGTTCAAATCCTGACCAAGTGAGGTAGCGTTGCACGTTAAACGTTCCAACGTTCAACGTTAAACGTTCAACCGCGTCTATGTACGGTCTCGGCATCCTGAAGGGTCTCTGGGTGACCCTGAAACACTATATTGATACCTACATTGGGGACGGCATCTTCACGGTGCAGTATCCGGAGGAGCGGTTGCCCCTGCCGCCGCGCTTCCGGGGCAACCCGGTCCTGATCATGGATACCGCCACCGGCAAGCCCCGGTGCGTGGCCTGCGGCATTTGCGTGCGGGCCTGCCCCAACGGCAGCATCACCCTGGAGGTGGGCACCGACGAGAACAAGAAAAAGTTCCCGGAGAGATACGACTTGAACGGTGGCACCTGCATGCGTTGCGGCCTATGCGTGGAAGCGTGTCCCTTCGATGCCCTGGCCTCGGGCTCGTATTACGAGTTGGCCTCGTACCGGCGCCAAGAGCTGATTTACGATAAGCACTACCTTACTTTGCCACCCGACAAGATCCCCTCCTATCACGCTCGGTAGGGGGCGAATCGCCCAATGTGGTTGGGCCCCTACCCCGTAGGGGTTAGCAGGCCAATCGCATTGGCCGTCGTTGGCTTTTCGATTTTAGAGTTTAGAGTTTGGTGTTTGGATTTGCCAATCGAAAATCCAAAATCCAAAACCTGTTCCTGACAGGTTCAGGAATCGAAAATGGTTGAAACGGTTACCTACGGTGCCTTCTTCCTGCTGTCCGCGGTGATCCTGGTCAGCGCCCTGGCGGTGGTGCTGCTGAGAAATGTATTGCACAGCGCCCTGGCCCTCATTGCTACCTTCTTCGCCGTGGCGGGCATATACGTCCTCCTGGAGGCCGAGTTCCTGGCGGCGGTCCAGGTGCTGATCTATGTGGGGGCGGTGGCGGTCTTGATGCTCTTCGCCATCATGCTCACACAGCGGGTCACTGGCACCGGCACGAAGGTCACCAACGAGCAGGCGCTCCTGGCGGCCCTGGTGGCCCTGGCCCTTTTCGCCGCCGTCCTGGCTCCGGTGGCCTGGAATGCCACCTGGAACGTGAGCCAGGGGCCGGTGATCCCGGATGCCATACGGGAGCTGGGGCTCCAGTTGGTGACTACCTATGCCTTACCCTTTGAGGTCGCCGCGGTGCTGCTCCTGGTAGCCCTGGTGGGAGCCATCATCATGGCAAGGGAAGCCTAAAAAGCACGGGGATAGCAGGCCAATCGCATTGGCCGTCATTGGCGAGTCGCCCAACGTGGTTGTGCTCCTACGCCTAGTAAAGAAACAACAACTGAGGAGGTCTAGTGATCATTCCGCTGAGCTACTATCTGCTCCTCGCCGGTGCACTCTTTTGTATCGGGCTCTACGGGGCACTGGCGAGGCGCAACGCGGTGGCGATATTGATGGGCATTGAGCTCATGCTCAACGCGGTCAACATCAACCTGATCGCCTTCTGGCGCTACGTCACACCGGCGGCCTTAAGCGGACAGGTGTTCGCCATCTTCGTCATCACCGTGGCCGCCGCCGAGGCCGCTGTGGGTTTGGCCAT
>JACQYG010000250.1 GCA_016208345.1 Chloroflexota bacterium | reverse complement strand
CGGCAGGCCCTCTGGCAGGGGGCTCAACTGCGACTAGCCGGCCCTACCGGCCCCCCAGGCCCTTGACGCCCTCGCCCAGATGTGTATAACCTATGTACAAGTGACCGTTGGAGGGGGAGATGTTGGAGTACCTCTTCTCATCAAAGGCGAGGATCAAGCTGCTGACCAGGTTTCTCAGCGATCCTGAGGCCAAATTGTACACCAGACAGTTGGAACGAGAGCTTGGCGAGCCGGTGAATGCCGTGCGCCGGGAACTGGAGCGGTTTGAGGCCTTGGGCCTCTTGCAATCCTTCAAGGAAGGCAACCTGAAATACTACACGGTGAACCGCGAGTTCTTGATCTACCCAGAGCTGAGAGGCATTATCTTGAAGGCCCAGGGAATGCCCGGGTTGGCCCGGCCCGGGCCCTCGGCGTCGGCTGGCCTGCCCGGCCACTTGAAAAGCGAGCCCACTAGAGCCAGAGAGATGGTGGTGGGGGAGACCGATTAGCAATCGGTTCCTATGGCGACCTGGCGTGGCTGTGGAAAAACATCCCCCCTTGTCTCTTCGACGCTAAAGGCGTGCAACGATTGTTTACGCCTGGCCCCGGCTAAGCTGCTTCCGTACATATTTAATGTTCACGCTAAGGCAAGGCGCGAATTCGGGCTTCCGGACTCCCCTCCTAGGACTGCAGGCGGCAAGAGGTGTCCTCTTTGTGTGAACGACTGCCGCCTGGGCGAAGGGGAAAGGGGGTTCTGTGGCCTGCGAATTGGCCGCGGTGGGAGGCTTGTACACCTGGGCGGTACAGCGGCCAGGGGCATCCTGCACTGGTACTACGACCCCTTGCCCACGAACTGTGTGGCGGACTGGGTCTGCCCCGGGACGAGGCAGTACGGCAAGGTCAACCTGGCGGTTTTCTACGGCGCCTGCACCTACGACTGCCTGTTTTGTCAGAACTGGCACTTTCGGGAGCTAGGGCCGGAGACGGACGGCCTGGGCGCCGAGGAACTGGCAGCCAAGGCCAATTGGCAGACCTTCTGCGTCTGCTTCTTCGGCGGTGACCCCACGCCCCAGATGCCCCATGCCCTGGCGGCGGCACGGCTCCTGGCCAGGAGGGGCGTGCGCATTTGCTGGGAGACCAATGGCTCCATGCACCCGGAGGTCCTGGATCAGGCGGTGCAGCTCTCCCTGGAGACGGGAGGATGTGCCAAGTTCGACCTGAAAGCCTACTCCGAGGGCCTGCACCTGGCCCTGACCGGGATGACGAATCGCAGGACCCTGGAGAACTTCTCCCGGGCGGCGGCGCTTGTGGCGGAACGACCGGAGCCGCCGCTGGTGATCGCCAGCACGCTCCTGGTGCCGGGATACGTGGACGCCTACGAGGTGGGGCAGTTGGCGCGGTTCATCGCCGCCATCAACCCTCAGATCCCGTATGCGCTACTGGCCTTTCACCCCCACTTTTACCTGCACGATCTCCCCCGCACCTCCCGTCGCCATGCCGAGGCCTGCTTGCAGGCGGCCAGGGACGCCGGCCTGACCAACGTGAAGATCGGCAACCGGCAGTTATTGTCCAACGCGTATTGAAAAGGTGTTCGGGACAGAAAGCAATTCCCCTCGATGTCCCGGAGTTGAACTCCGGGACATCGAGAGGAGTGACACGGTAGCCGCCCGCAGGGCGGTCAAGCCATCTCCAGGAGTTCGACCAGGGCCTCTTTCCACCTGGCCCCCAGGCCCCGGCGGCTAAGGCGCATGGAAGTGGGGCCTACCTTAAGGGAAGCCCCGAAACGGCGCTGGGCCTTAGCCACATCGATGCCAACGGCCTCTCGGAAGCGCATCACCACGTCGCTGCCGTGAAGGCTAATGACCCTGATACCCCTGCTCAGAGCCAGAGCGCGCAGGCGTACCAGGTAGAGAAGGCTTTCGACCGTGCTGGGCACGGCTCCGAAGCGGTCGGTCAGCTCCTGAGCGAGGCTATTGACCTCCTCTGGAGACCGGGCGCTTGCCAGGCGCTGGTAGAGGGCCAGCCGCGCGGCCTCGTCTGGGACGTAGTCGGCGGGAATGTAGGCGTCCAGCCCCAGGTCCAGGGAGACGCTAGGAGGCTCAGCCAGGGTGGGGGCTCCCTTTACTAGCAAGGAAGCCGCACCCGTCTCCTCCCTTAGCTCGTCCACGGCCTGGGCCAGGAGGCGACAATAGAGGTCGAAGCCCACGGCGCTGATGTGGCCGTGCTGCTCCACCCCCAGGAGGTTGCCGGCCCCGCGGATCTCCAAGTCCTTCATGGCGATGCGAAAGCCCGCCCCCAGCTCAGTGGCATCGTAGATGGCTTTGAGTCGCTTCTGGGCAGCCTCGCTCAGTTGAGACCCCCGGCTGTGGAGGAAATAGGCGTAGGCTCGGTTGGCACCCCGGCCCACACGGCCTCGCAGTTGATAGAGCTGGGCCAGGCCGAAATGGTCGGCCCGGTTGACGATGATGGTGTTGGCGTTGGGTATGTCCAGGCCGGATTCGATGATGGCGGTGCAAACCAGGACGTCGGTGAGGCCCCCGGTGAAGTCCAGCATGACCCTTTCCAGCTCCTCCTCTGGCATCTGGCCGTGGGCCACGGCGATGCGGGCCTCGGGCACCAGCCGGGCCAGCACCTGGCCCATGTATTCGATGCTCTGGACCCGGTTGTGGACGAAGTACACCTGCCCACCCCGATCCAGCTCCCGCAAGAGGGCCCCCCGGATGAGGGCCTCGTCGTACTCTGCCACCTGGGTTACGATGGGCAGCCGTTCCTCCGGTGGGGTTTCCATGGTGCTCATGTCTCGGACCCCCACCAGGGACATGTGCAGGGTCCGGGGTATGGGGGTGGCGGTGAGGGTCAGGACATCCACCTCCCGGCGGAGCTCTTTCAGGGTCTCCTTGTGCATGACGCCGAAACGCTGCTCCTCGTCGATGATCACCAGGCCCAGGTTCTTGAAGGCCACGTCTTTCTGGATCAGGCGGTGGGTGCCGATGACGATGTCCACGGACCCCTCTCGGAGGCCTTTCACCACCTCCTGCTGCTCTTTTTCGGAGCGAAAGCGGGAGAGCATCTCCACCGTCACCGGGAAGGCCTGGAGCCGCTCGCGGAAGGTGCCCAAGTGCTGCTGAGCCAGGATGGTGGTGGGCACCAGGAGCACCACCTGCTTGCCGTCGACCACCGCCTTGAAGGCCGCCCGCAGGGCGATCTCGGTCTTGCCGTAGCCTACATCGCCACAGATCAAGCGGTCCATGGGCCGGGGGGCTTCCATGTCCAGCTTGACCTCATTGATGGCCGCCAGTTGATCCGGGGTCTCGATGTAGGGAAAGGACGCCTCCAGATCGGCCTGCCAGGGGGAATCCGGGGCGAAGGCGTACCCGGCCGCTGCTTCTCGGGCAGCGTAGAGGCCCAACAACTTCCGGGCCACGTCCTTTACCGCCCGCTTAGCGCGAGCCTTGACCCGTTCCCAATCGGTGCCGGAGAGCCTGGTCAGGGTGGGCGGCGCCTCTCCGGCGCCGACGTAACGGTTGATGCGGTCCATCTGGTCCGCAGGCACGTACAGGCGGTCGCCCTGGGCGTACTCCAGGTGCAGGTACTCGCGCTCCGTGCCCTCCAAGGCCAGCCTGACCAGCCCCCGGTACCGGCCAATGCCGTGCTCGACGTGCACCACGAAGTCTCCCAAGGCCAGGTCAGAGAGAAAGGGCTCCCGCGGCGTTGCCCTCCGGGGGAGCGCCCGACGAGGCTTGGCCCAACCGAAGATCTCCACATCGCTGAAGATCAGGGTGGTGGAGGCAGGCGACAGGGCGCCCCAGCCCTGGGCCAGGGAACCCTGGATCACGGTCAGGCTCTTGAGCGGAGGAAGGCCAGCCAGGCTCTCCTGGGGCACGGCGAAGATATCGCGTTCCTGAAATAGCGCGGATAGGCGCCGGGCCTGATGGCTGGTGATCACCAGGCGCCGGCCCTCCGCCAAGTGCTTTTGGCAGTCGTCCAGGAATTGCTTCAACCGGCCGGCATAGGGAGGGACGGCCTGAAAAGCCGAGGCCAGCAGGTCTGTTTCCGGGCACATCGTCTGGGCCCGCCCCCAGTACCCCAGAGCCAACCGGGGCAATCTTTGAAGCCGGGCCTGGAGCTCTTCCCAGCGGAAGCAGGGGTCGGGATATTCCGGCGGAAGCTCACCGTGCTCCAGGAAGAGAGCCCTCAAATCCTGGGCCTGTTTATGGAGGTACCGCGCCTCGGCCTCCAGGCCTTCCGGCCCATCCAGGATCACCGTGCCGGCGAGGTGATCCAAAAGACCGGTGGACCTGTCCGGCGGATATAGGAACGGCAGATAGAACCCTTCCCCGGCGAAGCCCTGGCCCTGAGCCAGGCGCTCCAGGCCCCGGGACCAGTTTTCCTGAAAGCGAGGCGAGCACCCGGTTATGTCCAGCTTCGAGAGCCGGGAGGCTGCATCCTGGGCCCGGGCGGGCACGACCTCACTAGCAGGGGTGATCAATAGCCGGGAGAGGCGTTTTTGCGAGCGCTGGGTGGCCGGGTCGTAAAGCCGGAGCGACTCCACATGGTCGCCGAAGAACTCCACCCGGGCCGGCAGCTGCGATGTGGGAGGGAAGACGTCCAGGATGCCGCCCCGGCGGCTGAAGAAACCGGGGGTGTCCACCAGGCTGGACGGCTGGTAACCGCCTTCCAGCAGTTGGGCCACCAGGGCAGCCGGGTCCACGCGCTGGCCCCGGGAGAGCTCATGGGTCCCGGCCGCCAGGTCTCGGGGCGAAATGGTCTTGTGCGCAAGCCCTCGAACGGAGGTGACGGCCACTAGCCGGGCAAAGTCATTTCCGTTGGCCGGGCCCAGGCCGGTCAAAGCGCCGATCCTGACCAGGGCGGCCAGGCGCTCGCGGCAGGACCCCAGGTCGGCCGAGGGGCGCTCGTAGGGCAGGGCCTCGGGCTCAGGGTACAGGAGCACCTGGGCCGGGAAGGCCGACCATAACGCCAGTTGATCGGCCAGGCGCTTCGCTCTCTCCAGGTTGGCCGTTACCACCAGCAGCGGGGCGACAGCGTCCCTTTGCAGACAGGAGATCAGAAAGGGGATGACGGCCTCAGGCAGGGTGAGCGGCAAGCATCGGTCGGCGGCGGCAGGGATCCCTCCGAGGATCTGCTCCCGCAGCCAGGCATAGCCAGGTATCTCGTCGATCAGAGAGAGCAAACCAGAGAGCGACATATTCGGCGGAAGCTAGTTAAACTGATTCATGGCGGCGGTGAGGCCTGAGGTCAGAGCACATTCCACCGCCTGGGCTACCTGCTCCTGCAACGGACCAAGGATTGGCAGCTCTTCCTGGGTGGCAGGCGGGGGAAGTCCTCGGTGCCCAGGGCGGCGATGATAGATTTCATCCCCTTGTGGCCCCCGGCGCTGCCCCCGGGGCGCAGCCGCAGGGAGCCCAAGGGCAGGTCCAGGTCGTCGTAGATCACCAGGAGGTTGCCCAGGGACAGGCGATAGCGGCGCACCAAGGCGCCCACAGCCAGGCCACTCAGGTTCATGAACGTGGTCGGTTTGGCCAAAACCACCGGGACATCCAGGACCGCTCCCGAGGCCACCCGGGCCTGGCAGAGCCTGGTCCACCCGCCGATGTGGTGCTTGCGGGCCAGGTGGTCCAGGCACTGGAAGCCCAGGTTGTGACGGTTGTTGGCATACTCTCGGCCCGGGTTACCCAGGCCCACGACCAGCTTCACTCGCTTCCCCCACTCAACAGCGCCCGGGCCAGGGCGATGAGGCCCAGCAACAGGGCCACGCCGCCGGCCAACACCAAGCCCAGAAGGAAAGGCCTTAGGCAGAGCTGCTGAAGGTCGATCTGCAGGCTGGGCAGGAGCGAGGACACCGGCCGGGGGGTGATGCCGGGGGTGGCAGCGGCGGTGGGCGTAACCAGGACCACGGGGGTGCCGGGGGACTGGGGCGTGGTGGCCGGCAGCGGCGTCTCCGTGGGGGTGGGGGAGGCGGTGGGCGTGGGGGTGGAGGCGTTCTCCACTTGCACGGTGACCCGTGCCTCCTTGAACTGGCCCCGGACGTCGATCACCCGCAGGATCACCACGTAGGTGCCGTCTCGGAATTGCAGCGTATTCCATTGGTATAGAGGCCCATCGATCACCCTGGCCTTGTTCACGAAAAGGAAAGCGGGTTGGGCGAAGCCCGGGCCCAGGACATGGATCTCGTAACGGTCGAAGTCGGGGATGGAGGCGCTGCCAGTCACCTGTACCGTGCCCCGAACCACCGAACTGGGGGCAGGCTGATCGATGCGGTACACCTCCTCCGGCCCCGGCGTGGCGGTCTGAGCCAGGGGCCCGGCCTGGGCAGAAGGCAGGTGCGTAGAGCAAAGGATAGTCAAAACCATCCCGAATGTAGCGAGGACTTGGGGCGAGAATCTAGTTGCCCTCATTTCATTCCGCGAGCGGGTATTCCCTCAGGGACCGGCAGGCATCTTGCTCCCCGAAGCCAAAGGCATCCATCAGGGCGCCGTGGACCTGGGCCCTGCCCTTTGGTTGGGGACGTAGTCCAGGGCGCACTGGGAGGTCCGGCCGGTCCAGATCCTAGTTAGTCTACCATAGATTGACCGGGCCTGGCAAGTTTGCTATACTGGCTCTGCCCCGTATCTCATAGGGGCTTTCCGTGTTCTATTCCCAGGGAGCCATAATGATCGCCGGGAACGTGCAGGCGCTCTCCACAGAAGGCGATGACCGCCTCATCGAGAAGGCAAAGGAGAACCCCGAAGCCTTTGGGGCGCTCTATCAAAAGTACCTGGCCCTGGTGTATAATTACATTTTTTATCGCGTGCACAACGTCCACGAGGCGGAGGACCTGACCGCCAAGACCTTCTACCAGGCGGTCTTTCACCTGCGCCGCTACACCAACCAGGGCGTTCCGTTCTCCGCCTGGTTGTTTCGCATCGCACACAACCTGGTGGCCAACTGGCACCGGGACCGACAGCGGCGCAAGACCTACTCGCTGGAGGCCATGGCACCGGGGTGGCGCCAGGAGGCCGAGACAACCTCACTTTCCGAGGGGATGGAGCGGAAGGAGAGAGCCCAGTGGCTTAAGGAGGCCATTGGCCGACTCTCGGCCGAAAGGCAGCAACTCCTCTTGCTGAAGTTTGTGGATGGGCTTTCCAATGCCGAGATCGCCACGATCATGGGCAGGACCGAGGGGGCGATCAAGGCGCTCTTGCATCGCACGCTGTTCGCGCTGCGCCAGGAAATGGGAGGGCGTGGAGATGAGGCATCCGACGAGCCTCATCTGATGGCATCTTCCGGCCCTGCTTCGTCAGGGCTGATGCCGGAGGCCAGGCATGAGGAAAGATAATGCGGTAGGCGAAGGGCTTCCGTTCACCGAGGTGCTGGCGGAGTCGGTGGACCAAACCAGGCTGGAGGCAGTCAAGATCAAGGATTATCTAGCCCGCCACCCCGAATACCGCCAGGAGCTGGAACCCCTGCTCTATACTGCCCGGACCATCCGGAAGAACCTGCCACCGGTTCGCCCCTCCCCTGCCTTTCAAGAGAGCCTGAGGGAAGCCCTGGTGCATATTGTACTAAAGGGCACAATATGCCTTGACTATCGGGCCAGGTTGTGATAGCATACACTACACCTGGCCCATAGACGAGGAGGTCAAGATGCCCCTAAAGGTAATAGAGAAACGCGACGTGGAGCCCCTTGTCCGCCACCTGATGGAGCGCTTCCAGGTGGTAGGGATCAAAAAAAAGGACGGCAAAAACACCTACGGCGTGATCGAGAGCCCGGCAGAGCTCCGCCTGGATTCCTGCGCCACCATTACCTCCCCCAAGAAGTATTTCTTCCCTCAAAGAGAGACGCTCTTGCAGTTTGCGGTGGACGGCTCTTGGGAACCTCAGGCGGTGGTGGAGGCCCAGCCCAGGATCATTTTCGGCATGCGCCCGTGCGACATCGCGGCCACCTGGATGCTGGATATGGCTTTCTCCGAAGTCAACCCCGACGCCAACTATCTGGAGAAACGCAAGCGAGCCCTGATCATCGGCGTGGACTGCAAGGAGCCCTGCGACGAGTATTGCTTCTGCAAGAGCATGGGCACCCTGGAGGTGGAGACCGGCTACGACCTGTTCTTCACCGCTGCCGATGACACCTACATCGTGCGCACGGGCACCCCGGAGGGCGAGGCCCTTTTAGAGGAGTGGGGGAAGGCCCGGGAGGCGCTGTACGAGGACCGGGTCAAGCTGCGGGCGGTGCAACGGGAAAAGGACGAGAGGTTCAAAGAGGCCCTGGAGTTCGACGTGGAAGAGCTGCCGAGGTTCTTGGAAGACAGCTACCGCAGCCTCCTGTGGGATGTCCTGGGCGAGAAGTGCCTTTCCTGCGGGTCTTGCAACCTGGTCTGCCCCACCTGTTATTGCTTCAACGTCCTCGACGAGGTTAAGCTGAACCTGTCGGAGGGGGAGCGCTACCGGGTCTGGGATTCTTGCCAGTTGGAGGGGTTCGCCAAGGTGGCCACCGGGGAGAACTTTCGGGAACGCCGGGGCGATCGCGTGCGGCACCGCTTCTTCCGCAAGGGCAAGTACATGAAGGAGATGTTCGGCCGGTTCGGCTGCGTGGGCTGCGGACGCTGCACCCGGGCCTGCCTGGTGCACATCAACCCCATCGAGGTGTACAATCAACTGAAGGGCGGTGAATAGGGTGGACGCTAGACTCCTGCCAACCGTGGATCTGGACACCATTTTCCGGCCTCGCCTGGCGCAACTCCTGAACGTGGAGGAGATGACGGCGAAGGAGAAGCTCTTCACGTTCCAGTTCAAGGACGGGACGCCCCTGGGGCAGGATCCCGGCCAGTTCGTGGAGGTGTCGGCCTTCGGCATCGGCGAGGCCCCTATCTCGGTGTCGTCATCCCCGACCCGTGGCGATACCTTTGAGCTCTGCGTGCGGGCGGTGGGGAACGTGACCAATGCCCTGCACCGCATGGCGCCGGGCGCCACGGTGGGAATCCGCGGGCCTTTTGGCCGGGGCTTTCCGGTGGAGGAGATGAGGGGCCGCAACGTCCTCTTCGTGGCCGGCGGCCTGGGACTGGTCCCCCTGCGCTCATTGATCCATGCCGTCCTGGACATGCGGCAGGATTTCGGTGCCGTGACCATCCTCTATGGCACCAAGAATCCCTCCGAGCTGCTTTTCCGGAACGAACTGGCCCAGTGGGAAGCTCGAGATGATGTGGACTATCAGGTCACGGTGGACGTGGCCGACGAATCCTGGCGCGGCAACGTGGGGGTGATCACCACCCTGTTCCGGGGCCTGCCGGTGGACCCCCGCAACACCGTGGCGGTGATCGTGGGCCCGCCAGTGATGTACAGGTTCGTGATCCGGGAGGTCCTGGGGAAGGGTCTGCCCATGGGTCGAATCCTCGTCTCCCTGGAGCGCCGGATGAAGTGCGGCGTGGGCAAGTGCGGCCATTGCCAGATCAACGGTGTGTACGTCTGCCAGAAGGGCCCGGTCTTCACCTATGCGGAGCTACGGAATCTGCAGGAGGCGATATGATGAAGCCGAAGATTGCGGTGTTCGAGTTCTCCAGTTGCGAGGGATGCCAGTTGATGTTCGCCAACCTGGAGGACGAGATCCTGGAGGTCCTGGGGGCAGTGGAGATCGTGAACTTCCGGGAGATCATGACCGAGAAGGGCGACGACTACCAGATCGCCTCCGTGGAAGGGGCCATCACCCGGGAATCGGAGATCGAACGGCTGAAGAAGATCCGCGAGCAGGCTAAGGTGTTGGTGGCCCTGGGAGCCTGCGCCCATCTGGGCGGGGTGAATTGCATTAAGAACTACCAAGACCAGGAGGAGGTCCGCCGCTACGTGTACAAGGAGCGAGCGGAGTGGTTCGACACCATCCCGGCCCGGCCGCTGAGCGCGGTGGTGCCGGTGGACTACGCAGTCCCGGGGTGCCCCATCGATAAGAAGGAGCTACTCGAGGTCACTAAGAGCTTGCTATTAGGCAAAAAACCCAGCCTCCCGGACTACCCCGTTTGTGTGGAATGCAAGATGGCCGAGAACATCTGCGTCTTCGACAAGGGCATGACCTGTCTGGGGCCGGTGACCCGGGCGGGCTGCGCGGCCATCTGCCCCACCTTCGGGAACAAGTGCGAGGGCTGCCGGGGGCTGGTGGACAACCCTAACGTCAACTCGCACAAGCAGGTGCTCCAGGAACACGGGCTCTCGGTGCAGGGGATACTGAACAGCTTCCGCATGTTCGAGGGCTACTTGGAGGTGGCTAAATGAAAGACCTGAGCCTGAGCGTCCACCACGTCACCCGGGTGGAGGGGCATGCCAACATCACCGTGGACGTGAGGAAGGGCGAGATCAGCGAGTTGAAGCTGGAGATTGTGGAGTCTCCCCGCTTCTTCGAGGCCATGCTGCGGGGCCGCTCCTGGGAGGACGTGGCACACATCACCTCGCGCATTTGCGGCATCTGTGCCGTGGGCCACACCGCCGCCTCCTTGCGAGCCACCGAGGCGGCCTTCGACCTCGTGCCTTCGGCACAGACGGTGCTGTTGCGCAAGCTGATCATCGACGGGGAAACGATGCAGAGCCATCTCCTGCACGTGTACTTTTTGGTGGCGCCGGATCTCTTGGGTGTCGGCAGCGTGATACCTCTGGCCGCCACGCACCCAGAGGTGGTGAAGAGGGCCCTGCGCCTGAAAAAGCTGGCCAACGACATCTGCTACGTGGTAGGCGGCCGGGCGGTGCACCCCGTCTCCATGGTGGTGGGCGGGTTCACCCGCATCCCCACGGCCCAGGAGCTGGGGGGCCTACGCCAGAGGCTGGTGGAGGCGATGCCGGACCTGGAGGCCACCGCGGAACTGATCAAGGCCCTGCCCCTGCCCAGGTTGGAAAACCCGACCGAGTATTTGGCCCTGAAGAACCAGGCGGAATATGCCTTCTACGACGGCGATATCGCCTCCACCGACGGCGACATCACCACAGTCCAGGACTACCGCCAGAAGATCAGGGAGACGGTGGTGGAGCACTCCAC
>JACQYG010000249.1 GCA_016208345.1 Chloroflexota bacterium | reverse complement strand
GCCATGGCCTGTGGGGCTCCGGTGGCCTGCGCCAATTCCTCCTCCCTCCCGGAGGTTGCTGGAGATGCTGCCTTGCTCTTCGATCCGGCCTCCCCCGGCGAGATAGCCAAGGCACTTCTCCGCCTCCTGGGCGAGCCGGAACTCCGGGCCGATCTCCGCCAACGAGGGCTAGCCCGGGCCAAAGATTTCTCGTGGGAGAAAATGGCGCTGGAAACCCTGTCCGTTTACCGTAGAGCCATCGAAAGCACCGCCGAGCATGGATAAGGCCGTGAAGGTCCTGCACCTGTACAAAGACTATTACCCCATCCTTGGAGGCATTGAAAACCACGTCCGGGCCCTGGCCGAGGGGCAGGCCAGGCGCGGCCTGGATGTCACCGTGCTCACCACCAACACCTCCGGTAAAACCGTAGTGGAATGGCAAAACGGCATCCAGGTGGTGAAAGCCGGCCGCATCGTCACCGTGGCCTCGACCCCCATTTCCTGGAAACTGATCGCCTGGCTTTGGCGGCTGGAGGCCGACCTGGTGCACCTGCAATTCCCGTACCCCTGGGGCGAGATGGCATACCTCCTGGCGGGCAGGAAACGGCCCCTGATCATAACGTATCAAAGCGACGTGGTGCGGCAGGCCAGGCTCTTGCGGCTCTACCAGCCCCTGCTCTGGCGAGTCCTGGGCAGGGCCAACTGGCTGATTGCCACCAGCCAGCGGTACGTGGAGACATCGCCTTATCTCAGCCGGTTCAAGGATCGGTGCCAGGTTATCCCCCTGGGCATCGACCATGGCCGCTTCAGCAAACCCCGGCCGGACCAGGCGGAGGCTATACGCGGGCGCTTCGGGAAGCCGCTCCTGCTCTTCGTGGGGCGCCTGCGGTATTACAAAGGCCTGCAATATCTCATCACGGCCATGAAGGATCTGGACGCGGTGCTCCTGGTCATCGGCAGTGGCCAAATGGAGGTCCCCTGGAAAACCCTGGCCCGGGAGTTGGGCGTAGAGAGAAAGGTCTTTTTTCTGGGTGACGTGCCGGACAGCGATCTCCCGAGCTACTATCAGGCAGCGGATGTCTTCGCCCTGCCTTCCACCCACCGCAGCGAAGCCTACGGCGTCTCCCTGCTGGAAGCCATGGCCTCCGGGTTGCCGGTGGTGTCCACCGAGCTTGGCACCGGGACATCGTTTGTTAACCAGCACGGCCGGACCGGCCTGGTGGTTCCCGCCGGTGACTCGCGCTCTCTGGCCCGGGCGCTCCATGAGCTTTTGGGCGACGATGCCCGGCGCCGCGCCATGGGGCAATGCGCAAGCGAACGCGTTGAAAAGGAGTTTTCCCTGGAAGCCATGGTTGATCGGGTCATAGACCTCTACCAACGAACACTGCAAGGCTAAGGCCGATGAAGGAAGCTATGGCCGACCGAGGCAGCAGTCGAACCGATGTCCAAGCGAAAACAAGACTGGGCCTCTTCTGCGACAAAGTCATGGAGGCAGGATGGCTCCTAGCTGCCCTTTTGGTACCCTTGTACTTCGACATCTACTCCAACCGCGTTTTCGAGCCCGACAAGCTCAGCCTGCTGCGCTCTATAGCCCTGGTGATGGGCGTGGCCTGGCTCATCGCCTTCCTTGAGAAATGGGCTTGGCCTGGCTCGAACCGAGTCGCGCCGAACCCTGGTCACCTTTCTTCCGCCAGTAGAGGGGGTTGGAAGGGCCTCGTCTTGCAAATGGCAGAGCACAATGTCCTGGCCTTGCCCACTCTCCTGTTGATCGGCGCGCTTCTGGTGTCCACCGCCGCCTCGGTGCTTCCGGCCGTCAGCCTGTGGGGCTCCTACGTGCGCCTGCAGGGCACGTACACCGCTCTGGCCTACATCGTGGTGTTTTTCATTGTGGCCTCCAGCCTCCGCTCCAAGGCTCAATTGGATCGACTGATTTTCGTGCTGATATATACCAGCCTGCCCATCTCGCTGCACGGCGTGATCCAACACCTGAAACTGGAGTTCATGCCCTGGCTCGGAGATGTCACCGCCCGCGTGACGTCCACCATGGGCAACGCTATCTTCATCGGAGCCTATCTGATAATGGTCATACCCGTAACTTTTGCCAGTTTCTCCGAAAAGATCACGTCATTCTCCAGAGAGCTGTCCTCTGACCAGCGCGGGCAGAAGGGGACTCCATGGAGCCTGGCGGCTACCATCATCGCCAGCCAGTCCATCGCCCTGACCCTGATCGTGTTCCAGGCCTTACAGCTCTACGCCTCATTTAAGCCGGAGAGTGCTCCTTTTGGAAGCCTGGATCAGGCCATCCTGGCCCTGGCGCTCCTCTTGTTCTTTACGCCCTTTGTTTTCGCCCGCCGGGCAATTCTCAGGCAGGTCGAGTGCGTCCTCCTGGGCTGGATACTTGCCCTCCAGGCTGCCACCGTCCTATTCTCGCAGAGCCGGGGGCCCATGCTGGGCTTATTGGGGGGCATGGCCGTTTACCTGGTCGTGCTGGCGATACGGCGCCGGTGGCGCCGCACCCTGGCCGCGCTCCTGCTAGCCGGGCTCCTGGGCACCTCGTTCTTGGTGGTTTTCAATCTTCCGCCGGTGCGTCCTGGGTCACCGGGACAGTATCGTGGGCTCCTGGGCAAGTCGTTTCAAGCGGTTTACAACCTCACCCACGGTCCCCTGGAGCCTCTGAAGGACGTCCCGTATCTCGGGCGCCTGGGCAATCTGCTGGAGACAGAGGGCGGTACAGGAAAAGTGAGGCTCCTGATCTGGGAGGGGGCCACCAAACTGATCCAGGCGGAACCCCAGCGAACGTTGGTGGGCTATGGCCCCGAGACCATGTTCCTGGTATACCCCCGTTTCTACCCGCCTGACCTGGCCCACTATGAGGCCAGGAACGCCTCCCCGGACCGCTCCCACAACGAGGTCATGGACGAACTGGTGACCACCGGGCTCCTGGGGTACCTGGCCTACTGGCTGGTCTATTGCGCGGTGGCTTTTGGGGCCCTCAAGATCTTGGGCCTCACCGGTGCGCTGGGCTTCTGGCGAGCTATGGCATTAGGGCTCGTAGCGGGATTGCTGGTCGCCGCTCTCCTATACACGCAGGTTCTGCCGTTGGCGGCGACGCCAGCCATCCCGTTGGCTTTCTTCGCCCTTCTGCTGGGCTATTGGCTCTGGCCCGGGGTTAAGGCGGTCGCGAGCGAGGGTGAGCCCAACCCTCTATTTAGCGTCATTCCTGCGGAAGCAGGAATCCGGCTTTTATTGGTGGGCCTCATGGCGGCCATGGTAGCCCATTTCATTGAGATCCAGTTCGGCATCGCCATCGCCGCCACCCGGACCTATTTTTGGCTCTACGCCGGGATGGTGATTGCCCTGGGAGCCATGGCCAAGAACCTGGCCAGCCGGCCCGGTGCCCCGCCGGGCGATCTCTTTACCAGTAAAGAAACCTGCTCACCTCCGTCCCCGAAGGTAAAGGGCACCGTGCGTAAGCAACCCAAAGGGATGCCAGCCAAGCCAGCGGGGCCCGCCGTGCCCCGCTGGCTTCCGGCGGTGGCGCTTTCACTAGTAGTCGGCGCAGTTCTCACCACCATGCTTTTCGAGTTCTCCTGGCCAGGCCAACAGTTGCCGGCCCTGGTCCCCTTGCTCCTGGGAACGGCATGGCTTACCTTGTCGCTGGGTGGTACCTTTACTGGTAAAGAGACCGAAGCTTCTTTACCAGTAAAAGAAACGTTAGCCCAGGTGTTGGCCCTGGCGCTTTTCTGGACCGTCGTTTTCGCCTGGCTACGTTTGAACAATGCCATCATGCCCGCCGGGGAGATCAACACGGCCTGGGCGGGAAGCTTTTTTTATCTCTGGGTCTTTTTCCTGTTCCTGCTCATTGCCTGGTCCCTGTACCTCCAGGAGAGCCACGGGGGCCTCCCTTTCACAAACCAGGGCCGCCTCTCTCTCCCTGTTTACTCGCTTTTGGCCGTGGCCGGCGGGCTGGTCGCCATTAACACCAACCTGCTGCCAGTGCTGGCGGACATCCAGTTCAAAAGAGGCTTTGAGCTCTACCGTACCGGGACCTGGGAGAGGGGGCCGGAGACGATCCGGGCGATGCAACAAGCCGTCCGCTTGGCGCCGTCGCAGGACTACTTTTACGTGTTTCTGGGCGGAAGCTATCTGGAGATGGCCCGCAGAGCCCCCAGCCTGCCCAATGCGTTACGCCCCCCTTATCTGGAGGCTGCCCTGGCTTTGCGCCCTGAACAGGTCGCTCAGCTGGGGCGAGAGGACCTGCTTCGCTGTGGTGCGGCAGTGCTGACCCAGGCTGTCAACATCAATCCCATCTATACGGACAACATGGCTAACCTGGGGAGGCTGTACAGCTTCTGGATGGAAACGACGGCTAACACTGCGGATAAACCGGAAAAATTCGCCCTGGCGGAAGAGTACTACCGCCGGGCCACCGCCTTGAGCCCCCAGGCGGCGCACCTCTACAATGAATGGGCTCAGCTCTACCGGGCAGCAGGCCGGCTCGACGATGCCCGGGCTAAACTCGAGCTATCTTTGAGGCTGGATCCATCCTTCAGCCTTACCTACCTATTAATGGGAGACTGGTATCTGGCGCAGGGTCAAGCGGACAAGGCCAAGGAGAGCTTCGCCCGGGCCGTGGCCATGACCCCGGCCCTCCAGGGCGAGGTGGGGAGATACTACCTGCGCAACGGCTTCTATCAGGAGGCCATCGATGAATACCAGCGAGCGCTCGGTCGGGACGCCAATTCCTTCGACGCATTGAGCGCCCTGAGCTACCTCTACGACCTGACTGGCAGGCCCGCGCAGGCCCTTCCCTATGCACAGCAGGCAGCCAGGCTGGCACCCACTGACTCCGTAACACGAAAAAACCTCATAGCGCTTTACCAGAAGCTAAACATGCTGGACCAAGCCATTGCCGAGGCCAAGGCGGCTTTGAAGATCGCCCCCAACGATCAAGGGCTTCAGGCCCTCCTGGCTTCTTTACTAGAAAAGAAATAAACCCTCGCGTGGAGACGTCATGACCGTATACATCCTGATTTTCTTCTCGGCACTCTTGATCTCGCTGGCGGGGACGCCCCTCCTGCGCCGGACGGCCCTTGCCATGGGCTTCGTGGACGAGCCGGAACCAAGAAAGATCCACCAGTCGCCCATCCCGCTCCTGGGGGGTTTGGGCATCTATCTTGCCTTCATCGCCGCCTTGTTTCTGGTCCGCGATATGGCCGAGCTGCCTGGCTACCTGGGGCAGCTACTCGGTATCCTGGGTGGGGCCACCGCCTGCGCCCTGCTGGGCCTGTGGGACGACCGCTATGGCCTCAATCCCCTGATCAAACTCCTGGTGGAGGCCCTGGCCACCGCCATGCTCGTCTGGTCCGGCATACGGGTGGAGTTCCTGCACCAGCCGGTGCTGAATTTAGCGGTGACGTACCTCTGGGTGATAGGCATCACTAACGCCCTGAACTTTGTGGATAACATGGATGGGCTGGCTGGCAGCGTGGCCTCGGTGGCCGCGGCCTTTTTCTTCCTCCTGGCCACCACCAGCGGCCAGTACCTGGTGGCCAGCATGTCGGCCGCGCTATTGGGGGCCTGCCTGGGCTTTTTGCGCTACAACTTCTATCGGGCCACCATCTTCATGGGCGATGCTGGCAGTCTGTTTTTAGGATTTATGCTGGCTGCCCTGGGGATCAAGCTGCGTTTCGAGAATACCGACATAGTAACCTGGATGATCCCGGTGATGGTGCTGCGCCTGCCCATCTTCGACACCACCCTGGTCACGCTTTCCCGCCTCCGGCGCCGAGTTCCGATCTATCAGGGGAGTACCGATC
>JACQYG010000259.1 GCA_016208345.1 Chloroflexota bacterium | reverse complement strand
CCTCATAGGGTGAATCCTAGTGTTTGGGCAAAGCTTCGGTAGTGGAGAAGCCGCCCTCACGGACAGTGTAGCAAAAAGCCCCGGGCTGGTCAATCGCCAAGAGCAATGCTATAATAGCACACCGATTTTCTTTACTAGTAAGGAAACCATGCCTGCCCTGCACCACCACATGCCCTCCGTGGACGTCGCCATGATCGGACACTTCGCCGTAGACCGGCTCATCTTCGGCGGCCGGGAGGAGACCTCCCCCGGCGGCTCAGTCTACTACGGCGCCGTGGCCCTGCGGAGGATGGGGCTTTGCGTGGCGGTGATCACCCGGCTCAGGGAGGCCGACTTCCCGCGGCTGGAGGAGCTAAGGTCAGCGGGGGTATTGGTCTACGCCCATCCCGCCGCCGAGACCTCGGGCATCGAGAACACCTATCTCTCCGAGGACATGGACCGGCGCCTCTGCCGGCCCCTGGGCTTCGCCGGACCATTCCGGCGGGGGGACTTCCCGGAGATCCCGGCCCGGACCTACATCGTGGGCCCCATCATCGCCGGCGAGGTGGACGTCCCGCTGGTGGAGGCCCTGTCCCGGCGGGCGCCGGTGGCCCTGGACGCCCAGGGGTTTGTGCGGGTCCGGAAAGGGGACGACCTGGTGTTCCAGGACTGGCCGGAGAAAGCCAGAGGGCTGGCCCTGGTTCACGTCCTGAAGGTAGATGCCGCTGAGGCAGAGGTGCTGACCGGCCGTACCGACCTCCGCCAGGCTGCCCGGATCCTGGCCGGATATGGCCCCCGGGAGATCGTGTTGACCCATTCCTCCGGCCTTCTGGTGCTCGCCCAGGGCCGTTACTACCAGGCGCCCTGGACCTCCCGGCAGCTCTCCGGGCGTACCGGCCGGGGCGATACCTGCCTGGCCGCCTACGTGGGGAAACGCCTTGAAACCAGTCCCGAAGAGGCCTGCCGTTTCGCCGCCGCCTTGACCTCCCTGAAGATGGAAACGCCTGGGCCGTTTCGCGGCACCATGGGGGAAGTGCGGGCGCGCCTGTGAGTAAGTACACCTGGAAGGTGTACTAGCTTGACACCTCCATTGAATCTGATCCAAAAGAGAGCCAATGATGAAAATTGTTTTGGCCAACAACGAGGTTTATCACGTCTTCAATCGGGGAATTGAACAACGACCTACTTTCACCAACAAACGAGAATATACTCGCGCTCTTACGACTCTTGACTTTTATCGTTTCAGGAATCCTTCCTTAAGACTTTCAAAGGTCCTGCTTTTGGAAAAGGAAAAGAGAGGAGAATTCTTCCTTAATTTAAAAAGCGGAGGCGAAAGGTTAGTCGAGATCATCAGTTACTGCCTAATGCCCAACCATTTCCATTTCCTACTAAGACAAAGACTCGATGACGGCATTTCCGAGTTTTTAAGCAACTTTAGCAATAGTTATACCCGCTATTTTAATACCAAACACAAAAGAACCGGGGCTCTTTTTCAAGGGATATTTAAAGCAGTCAGGATGGAAAGCGATGAACAGCTTATCCATGTCTCCCGCTATATCCACCTTAATCCAGTTGTCTCTTTTGTGGTAAAAGAAGAGGATCTAGAAACTTATCCTTGGTCGTCTCTGCCAGAATTTCTAGGAACGGAAAAAAGGGGAATTTGCCATAAGGAGCTTGTCCTTGGTCTTTTTCCCTCAAAAGAAAAATACCGAGAGTTTGTTCACGACCAAATTGACTATGCCAGAAGACTAGAGGCAATTAAGCATCTCGCTCTAGACTGAGCGAAACAGAAGGTGTCAAGCTAATACACCTGGCAGGTGTATGAGGGGAAGACGCCTTGCCGAGAATGGGTGATTATAGCTGCCGTAGAAACTCGCCCGGAGTCGCTATAAGGACCTTCAGCCTTGCGCGCCTCAACTTGGGCGTCATAAAGTGCCTACGATCCAGCGTCAAAAGCCAATCCGACCCGCTCTTAACCGCGGCCGCGAGGACGTGAGCGTCCTTCTCATCGATGAGATCAGTGTAGGTGTCGTTATCCTCACCGCTGGCAGGTTCCTGGATGGTCAAGGGCAGAGTTCCTAAGCCCCGATAAAACCTCAGGAGGGCCTCTCTGGGCAACTTTTCCCGAATGTTTTTCTCCGCCTCCAATAGTATTAACCTGGTGGTTACCGCCTCGAAGTGGCCTCTTCGGCACAGATCTAAGACAGCCAAAGAGCCTCCGCTGGGCGACCCGGCCGCAGCAACGAAAACACTGGCGTCCAGGAATAGCTTGGGAATCCTCTTCGGTAGCGCCATTCTAGTCGCAGGTTAGCCCAGTAATTGGCGGACCTTAGCCGCTGTCTCCTCGTCGAGTTCATCTTCAACTAGGAACTGCTCGATCTCTTCAAGGCTGTACTCCCTGAGGACCCCCCTTTGGGGAACGACCCGTAGCGGGGTTATCTCGATCTTTCCTCCCTTAAGCTGAAGATAGAGTAGGGTGTCCGAGTCAATGTTCAACCTCTCCCTGAACTCAGCCGGGATAGTGATCTGCCCCTTCGCTAATGGCTTGACCACCTTGCTCATTTCCTTCTCCTTGTCCATTCAACCCTCCCCACTTTGCTGGAGTAGGAATTTCTAACTTTCTATAAATATAACTCCTTGAAGGTATTTTGTCAAGGGCGTTTATATCTCTCAAAGGACAGGCAGCTTGCCGCTCGCTGACTCACCACCGTGACGCACGGCCGATACGATTGGCCTTCTACCCCCACTGAGCGAAATAGAAGGTGTCAAGCTAATACACCTGGAAGGTGTATGAGGGGACGCTCCCGGTCCTCCTCCCGGCGGAGCAGCAACACCGTCGCCAGGGAGAACAGGGCAAAGAGGGCGCTGAGGGCGATGATGCCGTCCATGCCACCCCGCTGGGCAAAGGGGCCGCCCAGCCAGGCACCCAAGAGCTGCCCGACCCCCAGGAGCACTGAGTACAGCCCCATGATGGCCCCCCGGTCCCCCTCGAAGGCCTGTGAGATG
>JACQYG010000258.1 GCA_016208345.1 Chloroflexota bacterium | reverse complement strand
TCGGCCAGGGCATTGACCTGAGGGACCCCATGGAGACACGTGTACCTCAAGTCGTTGATGACACCAGAGCTTATGCCAGCCCGACCCAGCCGGCTATCCTCCATCACCCGCTACGAGACCAAGCCTTACGTGGGCCAGCAATACATTATCGACCTGGAGAGAGCGGCGAGCCAGGGCCCAGAGTCAAACGGTAGGGACGGGCAACCACCTACCCCTGCGTCTCCGGCGGGATGAACCCGCCAGTAGTATGTGTTTCGGTCTCATCAATAGTTCTACCTCTGCCAGACTACCACATGATCGGCACCGGCTGCCGTCTTGGACCGCACTAACGTGCGCCAGTCGTAGACTTCCGCGATGATCCTGGCCAGATCCGGAGGCCGGGGCAGGCGATAGCCGTCCAGGACCACAGTGGCTGGGGGCCAGGTAGAGGTGGGCAATAGGCCACCCACAGGGTAGGTGTCTTTTTGAGCGATCAGGCGACCTGAGGCATCCAGGAGATGCACGAAGACCGTATAGTCTCGATCTAACTTGCCCTCTGCCCACCAGCGCAAAGTCAAGGTGACCTCCCCAGACTGCCCCTCCGTGCCGGCCAGGTCGTAGCCTAATAGCCGAAGACCATTGTCGAAGGCCACATCGCTCTGGTGGGCGGCCAGCGACGGCTCGGCCAGATAAATCGGCAATAAAACCGGCTCCCCCAGGTTGGCCAGAGAACTGCCCCGCTGAACATAGGCCCCCACCCGGGCGTAGGCCGTACCCTTGGGCAGGCGAAAGCGGTCCTGTATGAGGATATTTGGCACCCAACGCGTAGGTGGAAAGGTGTAGATCGCCTCGTCATACGGGGCCTTATCGGCTTGGCCCAGGGACTCGCCAGCCGCGTTGAAGAAATGGGCAAAGGTGGAGAAATCCTGGGTCACCCCAGACTGGGGCAGCCAGTACAGGCTGAGCACATCGCCCCGAACCCAAAAGCCGACCATCACCATGGTCCAGCCAAATCCGCGGGGGAACGTGAACACGTGGGGCGAGTTTAGGGACACCTTTTCCAGGCCTGGGGAGACCTCTTGGAAGGCATATGACGCCGGAAACCGACTCACCATGGCCCCAGGGCCAGTGTAAACGTAGACCGTTCGCCCTCCATTGATCGCAGCCAGCAAGCGGTCATACTCCGCTTTGACGTTCAAGTGTATGGGCACTATCTCCAGATCTCGGCGCAGACCCTCCACCGCCTGCAGGTAGCGGACCGCAGTGGCAGTCTCCCACTTGCTTTGCACCATGGCGTCGTTCTCCGCAACCTGGGCGGCCAGACCCCGGGCCTGACCTTCGATGCCCCTCTCTAGGGCCACAACCTCCCCCAGCACGAGCCTCCGGTGGGACAATGGCACCAGGGATAGGCCCAGCACAAACGTTGTGGCTACCAGGCGCCATGGCTTCGGCAGTCTGATGATCCAAAGCCCAAGCCCTCCCAGCCCCAGGGCTAATACTACGATGGTGGGTATGGCAAATACCTCCACATCTGGCACCCAATAGACCAGGGCAAAGGCCAGATTAGCCACACCAATGGCTAACAATAACACCGCAAACCACCTGCTTGCCCTCACCCTTGTCATCAGCCCCAACCCCACCAGGGCTAAGGCCAGGCTCGCCACACCCAACTGCCGCTCAGGAATGCGCCAGAGGACCTCGACCCAACGTACCTGCCTTCCCAGGGAGCCAGCAAACGTGCGGCCCATGACGGTGTTCCAGAACACTTCATTGGCCGGAATGCCCTGGGGCAAAAGACGAAGAAAGACATAGGCATAAAGCGTCTGAGGGAGCAGGGCAACTGCCGTTATCCTGGCGCCGAAGGCAAGCCGGCTCTGCCAGTCATCCGGCAAACTCTGCCGCACCATCCAAACCGTGAGCAGGAGGGCCGGCAACAAGAGGACCGTGGTGCGATGGTGGGCCAAACTCAGCCCCACCACGAATAAGAGGAGCACGAACCGGCCACGCCGCCGGCTCGCCGAGGCTTGGACAAGATCTCGAGCTAGGTCGAACATCAGATAGGAGGCCAAAGCCAGAAAGAGGGCGCCCAGGCTATATACCTCAGCTACGCTGCTCTGACTCCAGAAGGCTGGGGCGAGGGCAAAAAGGAAGCAGGCGGCAGCGGCCAACGCGTCGCTACGGGCGTAGCGTCGGGCGGTCAGGAAAATCACCGCGGCAGCTGCCGCACCATAGACTGCCGAGAGGAGATTCAGTGCTGCGGCAGGGGTCAGGAAAAACCAGAGCCTGACCCAAAGAGCGCCAATCAGGACGTACAGGGGATAACCGGTGGGATGGGGCACGGATAGGGTGGCCACTGCCAACTGGAACTCCCCACTGTCTCCCGCAAGCATCTCGCCGGCCAGGGTGGTGGAGAAGACCATGAGGACCAGGATAAACACCAGGAAGGCGCGGAAGGCCGGGTTAACGCTGGTCCGGCGAATGAAAATCCTGGCCCAGGTCGGGGTCACCCCCGGAGGAGATGAGATGGACGTGGGTTGCCTCGTCATGGCCTGATCCGCTACCGGATTATAACACGGCCGC
>JACQYG010000248.1 GCA_016208345.1 Chloroflexota bacterium | reverse complement strand
TGGCGCTTCATCCTTCATCAAGTAGCCCACGGCCCCCGCCTCGATCATGCCCCGCACGTATCGTTCGTCGGCATAGGCGCTGAGCGCCAGCACTCGCGTCGGCAAGCCTCGCCGCCGCACCTCCGCCGCCACCGCCGTCCCCTCCATCCCTGGCAACTGACAGTCCAATACGATCACCTCCGGACGTAATGCCTCAATCTGCGCCAGGGCTTCTCTCCCGTCTCCCATCTCGCCTACAACGACTATGTCCGGCGCCTGTTCCAGCAGCACCCGCAGGCCTACACGCAAAGCAGGATGGTCATCAGCCAACAAAACGCGAATGGTTTTAGTCATCGCGCCTCCCGTCAACGTCCGCGCTGCAACAGCGCATCAAATTCCTCAGCGGCATCTATCAGGCGACCAGTACGCGTGGTGAGGCTGAACCAATCCCAGCGCGAACTGCCAGAGCGATCCTCATCCAGAAACCAGCAGAGGGCTTGAACCTGAGGCTCCTGGTTGATCGTCTCGAAAGCAGATGTGAGCCATCCACGAACATAGTTTTGAGCCGGGACAGTGCCCTCATCGGCGGCAAAGGTGTTGGTGGAGGTGATGTAGACCGGCAGCCCTTGTGTGGTGGGATAGGCGTTGATGATCGCCAACCAGTCGCGGTAGGTGCGGAATCCAACCTGCGCTCGCCCCCAGTCAGTCCGCCGCAGGTCCAGGCGCGGTTCTTCGGCTCCAGGACGCCCAGCCAGTTCCGGCGCGCTAAGACGACCGGGCGCCTGTACGGCAAAGCCATCCGGCGCGGCCAAAGGAAGACCGGCTGCCGCCTTCGCCCGCGCTGCCTCATCCAGCGCGGCCACCAGCGTGTTCATGTAATTGAGCCAGGGGACATCCGCCGTGTGGCGTCGTTCCCCATTCTGATCTCGATTCCAGGGTCGCACTGGCCCCACCAACACCCTTACCTGGGGGTTCTCCCCTCGAATCGTCTGCATCACATTGTCCGTATGAGAGACCTCCTCGCCATACCCGTTGAAGACGCGGGCGTACCAGTGCGGCGTCACCGGCCACTCTGGTGCTAGCGAGTTGCTGCCAAGCTCGTTGAAGCTGCTGCCGATAATGTAGCCGTACACCTGCCGCAAGCGGTCATCCCGCGCTAGCCGTTGCAGGTATTGGAGATATTCGGCTAGGGCCAGATAGTCGTTCGCTGGTGGCAAACTCTGCCCTTGGGCGTAGTCTACCCGCACCAGTACCCTCAGCCCTTTCGTCGTCGCCTGATAGACGCGTGTGGCTAGGTCATCTACCCCCCAGTATTCCCCATCGGCCAGTCGGGCGTAGGTCACTTCCACGTCCCATCCGCTGCGACCGTACCAATTCCGCTCCGGACTGGCGAAGACAACCCCCAGTTTGGTCGGCAGGCCTCTCACGGGTGATGCCATTGCACTCGCGCCGATGACCATCCGGCCTCGCTCCACACAGCCGGTGTGACAACTGTGGTAAAAGACCAGAGTGCTACCTACTGCCTCGGACACCCTAAAAGCCCACTGCCAGGTCCACGTGCTGCCGGAATTCGCTTGCCAATCCCTCAGGCGAACCGACTGCCCATCTACCGTGAGCCGCACGTTGGCCCACGGAGCAACATCCGTCACCGACAAGGTCACGAACTGGCCAGGCTGAGGCGAGGAAGGATCCAGGCGCATCTGAGGCCAGAGCAAAACCGGCGCTGTATCACCAGGCATCACCATCACCTGCCCGGCGATAGGCAAAAGCCAGTAGCCTCCCAACAGGGCCACGAGCAGGAACAACAATAACACAGTGTTCCGCCGGCGTCTCACTTGTCCACCTCCGTCTCTGGTAGCGACGGCAGGACAAAACGGACGCAGGTCCCCGTCTCGTCTCCTTCGCTGTGACTTTCGATTTCCAACTTGCTCTGATGGTGGCGCAAAATCTCTTCCACCAGAGCCAATCCCAAACCGCTTCCCCCCACCGCCTCGGAGGCGGCGCGATAAAAGCGGCGAGTGATGTGCGGCAGGTGTTCAATTGGAATGCCAGGTCCCGTATCACGAATCTCGCAGGCGATGTCTCCTCGCAACTGATCTTGTTGCAAAGAGAGCGTCACCCGGTCACCGGGTCGGGAATACTTGATCGCGTTGTCCAAGAGATTGAGAAAAACCTGCGTGAGCCGATCGGGTTCGCCTATGGCGGGCGGCAGCGGCGTATCGGCTTGCAGCGCCAGCGCGATCTGTCGGTCCTCGGCTTGAGGTGTAACTTGAGCCAGCGCTTCTTCCACCAGCGTCCGAAGGTCCACCGGTCGGCGTTCGATTTCAGCACTGGTTTCCAGACGACCCAATTCCAGAAGATTGTGGACCAGGCGAGTCATCCGCTTGGCTTCCTGTTGCATCAGGTGCACAGATTGCTGGCGGGTCTCTTCGGAGATTTGGGGTATTCGCAGAACTTCGAGGTGGGTCAAAAGTGTTGCCAACGGTGTGCGTAGTTCGTGGGATAGATCGCTGAGGAGAAGACGTGTGGCTTGCTCGGCTTGAAGCGCGGCTGTAGTGTCCCACAGAAAGACCAGGTCCATATCGCCCGCCGCAGTAACCCACCAGCCAACAAACCGCTTTACACCAAGAGGCACGCTACGGTAGCGGCCTGGGGTGCCTGTCTCTTGCCGCGCGTCTAGTCGGTCCTCATCCAGGAGACGAACCCAATCCGCGTCCGGCAGGCGGCTAGGTGACTCCAACCCCAGCAAACGGCGAGCGTAGGGATTGGCGTAACGATAAGCTCGGAGATCTTCCAGCACCAGCAATCCAAAGGGAGCACGTTCCCACACAGACTGCATCCCCCCGATGCCGGGAAGCGCTTGCCTCTGCTGTCTTTGACGCAGGAAACGATCGAGCCAGATAGCCAATGCCGCAACGGCAATCAAAACCAGGAGAAAGGCGAAAAGAAGCCTCTGCAGGTCAAGGATGAGCATCACTTCCTCCGTTGATGGCGGTCCTGTTCCGGTCGGCGTGGGTCGGGGGACCAGAAGGCGAAGATTGCTTGGAGAGGGGAATAGGGGACCTCCACAGGCTCAAAATGGTGATCTCCGGCCGGCAGTTAAGACGCACTGGTGGAGAGATGAACCCGGTGCCCCGGTTGACGTAGACCAGTGTCCCCGGCCCCTGCACCAGCCCACTGGCGTACTTCTGTCCGAAGCAGGATGGCAGCACCGGCGCGCCGATAAAAGGCAAGCGCACCTGCCCGCCATGGGTGTGACCACACAGGCTCAGGTCAATCCGTCCTTCTGGCAGCATCTCCGTAAAGTCGGGGTTGTGCACCAGGAGCAGTCTGGGCTCCGCGTCCGGGACCCCTTTGAGTAGGCGGACCAGCGCAGTGGCCTCCTTTTGCCACATGGCTCGAAAGTCGCCAAAAGAGCTGTTCAGGAAGGCGGTGTAGCCAGCATCCTAGATGCCCAGAAGCCAGAGGCGAGTACCTCCCACCTCCAGAGACTGCCGCTCGTTTCGCAGCACCACGATACCTGCCTCGGTCAGGCTGGCGGCCACCTCGTCGGGAGCGGTCCAGACATCGTGGTTGCCCAGCACGGCGTAGATGCCATAGCGGGACTGGAGCGATGTCAGTTCTCGTGCACAAGGGGTACTGTAGCGGGCCGAGCGATAGACGAAGTCGCCGGTCAGGACGACCAGGTCGGCCTCCAGAGCGTTGGTTATCCTCACGCTGCGACGCACGTCCTCGGCGCTCACGTGTGGTCCCAGGTGGAAATCGCTGAGTTGGACGATGGTGAAGCCGTCCAGTGCCTCTGGTAAGTCAGGTAGCAGGATGTCCTGACGGGTCACCTCGAGCCAGCGGGGCTCAATCCTGGTCGCGTAGACCGGCGCCAGCACGCTTGCCGCTGCCCCGCTCAGCAGTATGCCACAGCCAAGTCTCAGGAATGTCCGGCGAGACACAATACGTCGCTCAGTTGGCGGGCCGTTCGCTGTTTCGCCCACTCCGTCTCCTCGCCTGCCCACCCTACTTCTGGTGTGCAACCCCTTTCCTATCAGGTGGCGACGATTGCGTCAAGACTACCACGTCCTCCGGTCCGTAAATGTGACGGGCCACCACGGCCACCCAGCGGGCATCCGGCGAGGCCACGCCGCTCTCTTGGACCGTCACCCGCCGGACGTTGGGCTCCTCTTTCGCCGGCCAGATCCCCGGTGACCGTACCCAGTTGAGCACCGGTTCTCGGGGCCACCCGACAACGAGGTTCGGCGGCGCACTCGCCACCGGCTGTGGCCGTTCATCCCGACCCGGGGCAAAGCCCCAGACTTGGGGATCCTTTTTGCCACACTCTGCCCGATAATAGAGCATCTCCTCGGCGGTCCACCCC
>JACQYG010000240.1 GCA_016208345.1 Chloroflexota bacterium | reverse complement strand
GCCATGGCGACCACCACGCCGGTCCACCCCACGGCATCGAAAAGGCCCTGCAAAAAGGCCACGATCTGTGCTTCGATGAACTCCAAGACAGCCTCCGGTGCCGTCGGCGGTGACGGCGCAAAGCGCCGGTATTATACCGGGTTTAGCCGTCCCGGTCAAGGCGGCTTTCTTAAAGAAAGCGGGCCGGCCGGCAGTTGACGAAAAGGGGGATTTCGGGCTCTGCTACCTAAGATGAACTGGACGGTACCTAGCAAAGAACCTGGAGGTATGCTATGATCCAGCCCGTGAGGGCGAGATCGCCGCAGAGTGTGGCCTTCCTGGCACTGCTGCTCCTGATCAGCGCCACCTCCAGCGAGGCCTCCGGGGCCCCCTTCTTCCAGACCGGGGCGCTCTATCTTTCCCGAAAAGAGTATAGCCGGGCGGTGCTCTCCTTTCAGGCCGCCCTGGAGCGCGGCGACCAACATAGCGCCCACCTTAGATTGGCGGAGGCCTACCTGGCGAGAAAGGATTTCGGTCTTGCCCGGGAGCAACTGGGGTGGGCCATGGCCCGGAATGCCACGGACCTCCAGGCTCTGATAATGATGGGCGATCTGGAGGCTCAGGTGGGCAACGGGCCCGCAGCCGTCACCAGGTGGCGTTTGCCTTGCCAGGCAGCGCCGGGCTTGCCCCAGGCGTGCGGCAGGATAGCCAGGCTCTACTTTGACCAGGGCCAACTGGACCTGGCGGAGAAGGAATTTCAAGACCTGTTCGCCAGGCACCAGGAAACCTATGAGGCCCAGGAAGCACATTATTACCTGGGGTTGCTCCTGGCACGGAGGTCCCCGCCCTCAGCGGCAGCGCATCTCCGGGAGGCCGCCCGCCGGGCCGACGCCCGGCTCAAATCCCTGGCTAATAAGGCCCTGGAGGAATTCCCAAATGCCTGGGACGCCGAAGAGCCGGCCTACCGGGCAGCCCTTCTAGGGAAGACGTATTTGAAGCACGTATTTGAAGCCGGGTTCCAAGCACCCGGGGCCCTGCACCTGGCCAGGGACCGGTTCGAAAAGGCCAGTGAGCTTAACCCGGGATACACCAACGCCGAGGCCTACCTGGGATATACGCTGTGGCGCCAAGGCCAGCTCGATGAAGCGGCGGGACGCCTGATGAAGGCCCTGTCTTCAGATCCGGGACAGCCCCTGGCCCACTACTTCCTGGGCCTGGTCTTTCGTTCTCAGGGAAAGGCCGATCTGGCGGTCGGGGAGTTTCAAGAGGCCATCCGGCAAGACCCAGAGAATCCAGCCTTCCACGCCGACCTGGGAAAGGCCTTTTCCATGCTCCGCGATTACAATGCGGCCATGGCGAGCATGGAGGTGGCCTCGGCCCTGGCGCCGGACGATACGGAGATACTGAAACAATCGGCCCAGTTCTATCTCGACCACCTCCTAAGGCCGGACCGGGCCCTGGCCCTGGCAAATCGTGTGGTGGCCCTGGCCCCCCAGGATGCCCAGGGCCTGGACCTCCTGGGCTGGGCCAGCTACCTGAACCGCGACTCGCCTGGAGCCCGGGCCTGGCTGGAAAAGGCCACCTCCTTGCAACCGGAGCTAGCCAGCGCTCACTACCACCTGGCGGTGGTCCTGGAACACGCCGGGCCCAAGCAGGAGGCCTGGCCGCACTATTTGCAGGCCAAAGACCTGGATAGGGGCGGTTACTACGGCAATCGTGCCGCCGACGCCCTGGAGCGGTTAGCGCAGGAGGACCCCGAGCAACGGCCGGCCATTGGGCGCTACCTTCGATTTTAGCCAACGACGGCCAATGCCATTGGCCTGCTACCCCTTAACACTTTGATAAATGCCGGCAAATATGATATATTAAATCTAGGGGGCAGGCCGACACCCCTGTTGTTCAGGGGTTCAACTCCTGAACTAACGAAGCAAGGGTTGCCGCTACAGGTGTGGAGGAGACATTCAGGTGGCCAGAAGACGTACCAGCCAAGCAGGTGAAGCTAGAAGCGAAACTGCGGATATCCTCGAGTTCCCGATACTGCCGGTGCGAGACACCGTGCTCTTCCCGCACATGGTGACACCGTTCTTCGTGGGCCGGGAACGCTCCATTCGAGCCGTGGAGGACGCCATGGCCAAGGAGCACAGCATCATCGTCGTGGCCCAAAAGATCCCCGAGATGCAGGAGATCGTGCCGGATAACCTGTACCGGATAGGAACCGAGGCCGCCATCGGCCGCGTGCTGCGCATGCCCGATGGGACCACCAGCGTCCTGGTTCAGGGACAACAGCGGATGAAGATCCTGCAGTTCAGCCAGGGCGAAAGCTACCTCAAGGCCCGGGCCATCCCCATCCCTGAACCGGTGGAAAAGCCGCCCCACGTGGAGGCGCTGATGAGGGCGGTGCTGGCCCTCTTCGAGAAGTGCGTCCAGCTCAGCCGCAACCTCTCCAACGAAGCCTACGTGGCCGCCCTGAACATCGAAGAGCCGGGGTGGCTGGCCGACTTCATCGCCTCCACCCTCGAGCTGGGCGTGGGCCAGCGCCAGGAGATCCTGGAGCTGCTGGAACCGGAGGCCCGGCTCCAGAAGATGAGCATCATTCTGGCCAAACAGCTCGACATCCTGGAACTGGAGAGCAAGATCCACACCCAGGTCCAGCAAGAGGTGGACAAGAGCCAGCGGGAGTACTTCCTGCGGGAGCAGTTGAAGGCCATACAGAAGGAACTGGGCGATACCGACCCCCAGATGAAGCAATACAACGAGCTAAAGGAGAAGATCGCCGCGGCCCAGATGCCGGAGGCGGTGTCCAAGAAGGCCCGAGACGAGCTGGAGAGGCTCACGCAGATGCCTCCCATGTCCCCCGAGGTGGGCATGATCCGCACCTACCTGGACTGGCTCACCGAGTTGCCCTGGGCCAAGAAGACCGACGATAACCTGGACATCAAGGCGGCGGCCCGGGTCCTGGATGCCAATCACTACGGGCTGACTAAGATGAAAGAGCGAATCCTGGAGTACATGGCGGTGCGGAAGCTGGCCGCTGACAGGATGCGCAGCCCGATCCTCTGCTTCGTTGGCCCCCCGGGGGTGGGCAAGACCAGTCTGGGCCGGTCCATCGCCCAGGCCCTGGGACGTCGCTTTGTGCGCATCTCCCTGGGTGGCATACGCGATGAGGCCGAGATCCGAGGACATCGGCGCACCTACGTGGGCGCTTTGCCCGGGCGCATCATCCAGACCATGCGTACCGCCGGGACCGTCAACCCCCTGTTCATGATGGACGAGATAGACAAGGTGGGGATTGACTTCCGGGGCGACCCCTCGGCGGCGCTCCTGGAGGTCCTGGATCCGGAGCAAAACCACGCTTTCTCCGATCACTACCTGGACGTGCCCTATGACCTATCCCGGGTGATGTTCATCACCACCGCCAACATCCTGGACCCAGTGCCGCCGGCCCTGCGCGACCGCATGGAGGTGATCGAGTTGCCCGGCTACATCGAGGAAGAGAAGCTCGAGATCGCCCGGTACTTCCTGGTGCCCAAACAGGTGACCGAGCATGGATTGCAACTCTCGCAACTCCGCTTTACCGATTCGGCCCTGCGCCGCATCATCCGGGAGTACACCCGGGAGGCTGGCGTCCGCAACCTGGAGAGGGAGATTGGGGGCATCTGCCGAAAGGTGGCTAAGCTTGTGGCAGAGGGCAACAAGGCTCCCACGGCGATCAAGGCCGAGGCCCTGAACAAATACCTGGGTCCCCAGAAGTTCTTCTGGGGCACCGCTGAGGAAAAGGACGAGGTCGGCGCCGCCACCGGCGTCATGTGGACGGAGGTGGGCGGCGATACCACCACCATCGAAGTCACCCTGATGGACGGGAAGGGCAACCTCATCCTGACCGGCCAGTTGGGCGACGTGATGAAAGAGTCTGCCCAGGCCGCCCTATCCTACGTCCGGTCCCGGGCCAGGGAGCTGAACGTGGAGCCCAAACGCTTCGAAACCACCGACATCCACATCCACGTCCCGGCCGGGGCTGTTCCCAAGGACGGCCCCTCTGCCGGCATCACCATGGCCACCGCCCTGGTCTCGGCCTTCACCAAACGCCCGGTGCGCCGCGAAGTGGCTATGACCGGCGAGATAACCCTGCGTGGCCACGTATTACCCATCGGTGGGTTGAAGGAAAAGGTGTTGGCCGCACATCGGGCCGGGATCAAGACCTTCATCCTGCCCAAGAAGAACCAGAAAGACCTCATCGACGTGCCCCGGGATGTCCTGGGCGACCTCAAGTTCACTTTCGTGGAAAACATAGAAGAGGTGCTGCCCATCGCCCTGCGCCCGGAGGAGCACCGGATAGCGGAGCACGCCGGCGAGAAGCTGGTGCGGCCGACCCTGGCCGCCTAGTGACGTCGCCGGCCATTCCATGAAAATAGACAGCATCTTGTGCCCGGCCCGCTTTTTGAGCCGCCCGAACAGGTTCGGCGCCTGGGTAGAGATGGAGGGCCGGGCTG
>JACQYG010000239.1 GCA_016208345.1 Chloroflexota bacterium | reverse complement strand
CCGAGGCGAGCCGGGCTGGATGTGGAAGCCCATCTTGCTTTCTTTGCTAGTATAAAGAAGACAGAGCCCGCCAGTGTGGGCGAAATTCATCCCGAGCAGGCCTGGAAACTGTAGCACAGAGCCGCGAAAACGTCAAAGCCGGGACGTGCCGGTTTGAAAATCGGGCCGGCTGTGGCATAATAGCCCCTGGTAAGTGTAAGCAGCACCCCCCGCTTCGACGAGTTGGCCAGACGCTGCTTTCCCCAGGCCGGGGAAGGCAGTTTTTGTTGGTCAAGGGACCCAAAAATTGCTAACCGCAGAGAACGCCGAGAACGCGGAGATTTTGGTAAATTTTCTCGGTGATCTTTGCGTACTCTGCGGTTCAAACACTTGCGCGGTCAACGCAAATCCTGTAGGGTAATACTATAAGGTGATCATGCCATGGCTTTGCTAGACAGGCTTGAAGGAGTCGAGAAGAGGTACGAAGAGCTCACCCGGCTCATGGCCAGCCCCGACGTGGCCACGGACCCCGAGCTGGTGGCAAAATATGCCCGAGAGCGGGCGGACATGGAGGCCGTGGTCGACAAATACCGGGAGCACAAGCGCCTCGAGCACGACATCGCCGCCACCGAGGGCCTGCTCGCCGAGGAACAGGATCAGGAGATGCGCGAACTGGCCCGGGAGGAGTTGGCCGATCTGACGCGGCGTCGCGATCAGGCCCTGGAGGCCATCAAACTGTTGCTCCTTCCCAGGGACCGCCAGGATGAAAAGGACGTGATCATGGAGATCCGGGCGGGCACCGGAGGAGACGAGGCCGGACTCTTCGCCGCCGACCTGTTTCGCATGTACACCCGCTTCGCCGAAATCCAGGGCTGGGACGTGGAAGTGGTGGATGCCAACCAGAGCGGCATCGGCGGATTCAAGGAGATAGTATTCGAGATCAAGGGCCGCGGGGCCTATTCGCGCCTTAAATACGAGAGCGGCGTGCACCGGGTACAGCGGGTGCCGCTGACCGAGGCCAGCGGGCGCATCCACACCTCCACCGCCACGGTGGCCGTCTTGCCCGAGGTGGAGGAGGTGGATGTCCGGATCAACCCCAACGACCTGCGCGTTGACATCTTCCATTCCGGCGGGGCCGGCGGCCAGAACGTGAACAAGGTGGCCACCGCCGTGCGGATCACCCACCTGCCCACGGGCATGGTGGTCACCTGCCAGGACGAGCGCTCCCAGCTCAAGAACAAGCTCAGGGCCATGTCGGTGTTGCGGGCGAAGCTGTACGATGCCGAGCAGCGCAAGCAGCAGTCGGAGATCATCGAGGCCCGCCGCTCCCAGGTGGGCACCGGCGAGCGGGCGGAGAAGATCCGCACCTACAATTTCCCCCAGGACCGCGTGACCGACCACCGCATCGGCCTCACCCTGCACAACCTGCCCAGCATCCTGGCGGGCAACCTCCAGGAGCTCATCGACGCCATCGCCACAGCGGACCAGGCCGAGAAACTGAAGGCTGCCGGCATGGCCGCTTAAGCCCAAGCCGTTCGGGGCGTTCGCCGGGTGAGGCTCCGACACCACGATGCACGTTGAACGTCCAAAGCCTAATCCTCCCGCAGGTTCCGAACCTGCGGGAGGATTGTTCAACGTTGCTGTGTCGTGGGGTTTGCCGACAGGCGTGTCACCAGCGCAGCCCGAGCCACTTGCGCTTCACCACCATCTTACTCTGGAGAAAACTCATCAGGAGGCACGATTGGCCGGGGAGTTCACTTTCGACGTGGTCTCGGAATTCGACCGCCAGGAGCTGGTGAACGCCGTGGACCAGGCCCAGCGGGAGCTGCGCACGCGCTACGATCTAAAGAACACCAAGAGCGAGGTGGTGTTGGAGAAAGACCAGATCGTGGTGACCACGGAGAGCGAGTTCGTGCTGCGCAGCATCAAAGACCTGCTAGAATCAAAGGTGGTCCGGCGGGGGTTGTCCCTGAAGATCTTGAGGTACGAAAAGCCGGGGCAGGCGGCTCAGGGACGGGTGCGCCAAACCATTAAGCTCCAACGAGGTATCTCCCAGGAGCTGGCCCGGGAGATCACCAAGCTCCTGCGAGACGGCCTCCCCAAGGTCCGGCCCCAGGTCCAGGGAGATGCGGTGCGCGTGGCCAGCAAGAGCAAGGACGAGCTCCAGACGGCCATCCGCCTCCTCAAGGAAAGGGAATTTCCAGTGGCGCTGCAGTTCACGAACTACCGGTAGCGGCCAAAAGCGGGCCCTATCGGAGCCCGGACGACGCCTGAGCCAGCCGGGCCTCGTACTGCCGCCGGTAATACTCCTTGTACTCGCCGGACTTGATCTTACGCCACCACCACTGGTGGTCTACGTACCAGCGCACCGTCTTCTCCAGGGCCTCCTCAAAGGTATGCTCGCCCTTCCAGCCCAGGGCCTTGACCTTGTCGCAGTTCAGGGAATACCGTCGGTCGTGTCCTGGGCGGTCGGCCACGTAGCGGATCAGGCTCTCCGGCTTGCCCAAGAGCCGCAGTATCTCTCGGGCCATGTGGATATTCACCGTTTCCGAGTCCGGCCCCACGTTGTAGGCCTCGCCCACCTGTCCCCGGTGCAGGACGATGTCTATGCCCTGGCAGTGATCCAGGACGTACTGGTAGGGCCGCACCTGGCGGCCGTCGCCGTAGACCGGCAGCGGCTGGTCGTCGATGGCGTTGGTGATGAAAAGGGGGACCGCGTTCTCCGGGTACTGGTAGGGCCCGATGTTGTTGGCACCCCGGGTCACGGTGGTGGGCACCCCGTAGGTGACGTGGTAGGCATGGATCAGGTGCTCGGCGCCGGCCTTGCTGGCAGCATAAGGGCTGCGGGCCTCCAGGCGATCATCCTCCCGAGAGGAACCCTCCAGCACCTCGCCGTACACCTCGTCGGTCGAAATATGGTGCAGGCGCTCCAGACCGAACTGCTTTGCTGCCTCCAGGAGCACGTAGGTGCCGTATACGTCGGTCTTGATGAAGGCATCTGGGTCCATGATGGAGCGGTCTACGTGGGTTTCGGCGGCGAAATTCACGATGGTG
>JACQYG010000104.1 GCA_016208345.1 Chloroflexota bacterium | reverse complement strand
TAGGTGTATATGGTCTTCTGGAAAAAGGTGTCCGGCCGCTCGCCCATCTGCCACAGGAGATAGGCCGCGGACAGCCGGCCGGAATTGGAAAGGGGGTCGGTGAAGGCGAAGACCTTGCCCCGGAGCTGGGGTAGCGTTTGGACCGAGCTGTTGCCAGGCACTACGAGGTAGGAGTAGTAGACGACCTCACCGTTCACCTGAGGAGCAGCCAGGAGTTCCATGCCGAAGTCCCGTTGCCCGGCCACGTAGGCCCCGCTGCACACCAGGGCGATGTCCACGTCTCCCCGCCTGACCAGGTCGTTGGTCTCGGCGTAGGTCTGGCGTTGGATCAATTCGGCCGGGCGACCGATCTTCTTGCCCAGGTAGGTCACCAGGCCGCGGTAACTGCCCGCGGTGCCCTTGGGGGAGATGACCGACCCCACCGCGACCCGCAGCGGGTGCTCCCCAGGGGCTGGAATGTTGGAGGGTGCTATCTCCTCCACATCAGATAGGCGCAGGGCCTTATAGTGGAGGCCTTCTCCGCATCCCGAGACGGCGAGGCCAATGGCACTGGCGAGCAACCAGGAACTGATCCAGGCACGACTTTTCTGCATCCGATTCACTGACGACCGTCATTGTACCATATAGCAGCTCAGGCTTCCACCTCCGGTTCAGGCGGCTCGGGCCTCTCTCTCCTCCTGTTCCAGGGCATCGATGATCCAGGTGGTTACCTCGGCCTTGGACGGTATTCGGGCAGCGCACACCACTTTATCGTTGACGACCAGGCCAGGGGTGCCCAGAATCCGGTACTTGGCCCACCGGCTGAAATCGGTGACTTTCTCCACGTCAGCCGGGATGGAGAGTTCGCCGATGACCTGGCGCACCGTGGATTCCACTTTCACACAGTTCATGCAGCCCGGCCCCAATACCTTGATATTCATGTCAGAACCTCCTCAACCCTTCTGAATAGCGATCTCCGGCTCGACTCTGACCTCGCTCCTGATGGATTGGGCCACCAAGCTGTATTTCTGGGCCGACTTGAGTGCCTGCTCCACCCTCCTGGCATCGGAACCGCGGACCACGATCCGTGGCCTCAGGATCACCCGTTCGAAAGCGGAGGTCTGATCGATGGACTCACGGACAAACCCCTCCGCCTCGCACTCATAAGAGACCAGGTTGACCTTGAAGCGCTCCGCCGCCCAGAGGAACATCATCTGAACGCACATGTTGAGGGCGCCCACGAAGGCGTCCTCCGGTGTCATCACGTTGGGGTGGCCGTGCAGGGCCGCCGGGGCGGAGAAGGGCATGTCGGTGCCGTTGCTGCAGTAGAGGTGCCCCCAGTGCTCGCCCTTCCACACCGCCCTGGACTTGTAGCTCGTCATCTACCTCTCCTTCCGGCGGCAGAGGGCCGCATATTCCCGCAGCAGGGCCTCCGCGTACTCCGCCTGGGCCCCAGCCGGAATATAATTGTAGACCTTCACCGTCTCCAAGAGCTGGTTCTTGGTCACCTGGTTGGGCTTTTTGCCCAGGGCATAGGCCTGTTCCAGGATGGCCGCAAGCCCCGCCAGCCCCACGGTTACGCCACCCACGTCGATCCTCATCACCGGTAGCCCCCGGGCCATGCACCTGTAGCAATGCTCCTGCGCTGGCCAGGAGAGGGGTGCTTTATCCTGGATGGTCACCGGGATGAGGTCAGGCTTGACCTCTTTGTGGGTCGCCTTCAGTATGCTATCTACCCTGCCCGCGATCGCCTCCGCTACCTTTTCGGCCAGGCGCATCCCCTGGCCATCCAGGCTGCGCCGCCAACCCGGCTTGATTTCCTGGCCGTTCAAGAGCTCGCTCACGACTATGACGTCGGTTACTTGGCCCGAATAGCGCTCGGTGCCGTGCTTGGCGCAGAGCTTGGGACAGCCGTCCACGGCGATGGTGGGATAGAAGCGGGCAAAGGCCCTCTCCTCCTGTCCTCCGGCCAGGAACAGGGGGAGGCAGATGGTGACCGTGTCCTCCGGTCGCAGCTTCTCCAGTACCAGGCGGGTGGCTATCCGGGAGATGGTGCCCTCGGGTATCTCCTCGCCGCTACAGGAAACGATGCCAACCTTTTTTCTCGGAATGTCCGGCATTTCCCCCTCACCTCCCCGCCACCACCCTGTCCACCGCGGAAGCGATCTCCTGGGCCAGGAAGCGCGCAAGCTTTCGCCCGCTTTCGTCAAGCACGGTTACGCCCTCGGGTTTCAGCTCTCGATGGGCCTTGTAGGTATCGACGACCCGCAGGCTGGCCGCGCTCACGCCGCCGGCCAGCTCGATGTTTTTCTGGGCACAGGCCTTGGGGCAGCCGTCCACGGCGATACAGGGCACGCCCCGGACGCGTTCCACTGTTTCCTGGTCGCCCATAACCAGCAGGGATAGGCAGAGCGTTTCCGCCGTTCCCGGCCGCAGCTCATCCACCACGATGTAGGTGGCCTCCCGGCCCACACTGCCGAAGACCTTTCCTATGCCGCTGCAGGGGATGACGATCGCCTTGTTATTGGCGCTCATTTCTTCTTGCCCAGCTCCTCTTTGATCTTTTCCTGCATTAAAACGAAATAGCCCCCCGGCTCCAGGAGCCTTTCACGGTCCCGAGCGAAGTCCTCCGCCTTGATGCGTACGATCCAGCCTTCCCCGTACGGGTCCTCGTTCACCAGCTCGGGCCTGGCCTCCAACTCGTCATTTACCTCGATGATCTCCCCCGTAACCGGGGAGACCAGGGACACCAGGGCCTTGATGGTTTCGATCTGGCCGAACTCCTCGCCCTGGGCCACTCGCGTTCCTGTCGCCCTGGGCTCCACGAAGGCCACGTCGCCGTTCTTCTTTTGCAGGAAATCGCTCCCGCCCACCCTGAC
>JACQYG010000208.1 GCA_016208345.1 Chloroflexota bacterium | reverse complement strand
GGGTTGAGGACACGCTATCTCTTCTCTGTAAGCGGCCACGTGGTGCAAAGGCCTCGGGGGGCCCTGGAGGCCAAGATCGCCTACCTGGAGGAGACGCGGGAGAAGGTGTTGAGGTCATACAAAGAGGGGCAGGATCTTCAGGAGATACGCCGCCTCGTGCTGGGCAGCGAGCATTGGATCAGGTTTGTTACCCTGGGACATTTCTCCGTGGCCAATCTAGTGCGGGCTTTCCTGGAGGACCCGGAATCACCAGTGCGAGTAAAGGAATCCCGCATGTAGCTCCCGCCAAAGGATTTTCCGAGGTGGCAACACTGGATGCAAGGAGGTCAGATGTTCGATTACCTTCAACCGACACCGTTGGCCGTAGAGGTATTCACCGCCGATCACTGGATCAGAGGCATAGTGAGAACCCGTCATGCTCGACTTACCGATCTCCTGAACATTACCACCGAGACCATCGTGAATGTGGAGAAAGCGGAGGTTGTCCGCCTGTGCGAACCGCAAGCTGCGCTGGTAGTCGTCCCCCTGGTCCAACTGGCCAAGGAGAGGATCCTCTTCGCCATACCCCATGAGACGGAACGGGCCATGGAGGGCCGCCAGCAAAAACGGCTTTTCGCCTTTGTACAGAAGAAGGTCCGCCAGGTCCTGATCGGCCTCCCTTGCTTTGAGGTCTCTGGGGGCCTCCACCAAACCGGTGACCTGGACGCCCGCGAGGTGCTGCTGGTGACCCCGGGCCAGTTCGTCCCGATCACCAAGGCCTCCATCGCCTACCTGCTCAGGCCCCAGGCTAGTTTCAGCGGCGAGGTGGCGGTCGTAAACAAGTCACATATCAGTTTCGTCTTCGAGAGATCACCGGAACCCCCGGCAGAAAGCCTGGGCGAGGTGCACTGACCAGCAGGATGCGCAACGAATCCGTGCCCATAATCTCCGTAGTGGGAAAGTCGGACAGCGGGAAGACGACTCTCCTGGAAAAGTTGATCCCTGAGCTCAATCGCCGGGGCTATCGGGTTGCCACGGTCAAGCACGACACCCACGGCTTCGAGATCGACCGGGAGGGGAAGGATACCTGGCGGCACGCCCGGGCTGGCGCTGACGCCGTTGTCATCTCTTCTGGACAGAAACTAGCGGTGATAAAGCGAACCCGGCGGGAGTTGTCACTGGACGAGATCGCTGAATTGCTGCCTGACGTGGACATCATCCTCACCGAGGGCTACAAACGCGGCCCCAAGCCCAAGATCGAGGTCTCCCGGAGAACGATCAGCCCAGAGCTATTGTGTTCACCGGAGGAGTTGGTAGCCATCGTTACCGACCAGTCCTTCCCTATTGGCGTGCCACAGTTCGCCCTGGACGATGCCAAGGGCTTGGTGGACCTGTTGGAGGAGAGGTTCTTGAAGAACCGCCGTTAAGGTTCCCCGATGCGCGTAGAGCGGGCACTATTTGGCCACCACGTTGCGGTGGCCTTTTCAGTGCCAGGCAGGCTCCTCCCAGCAGCTCCCGTGTCGAGAAGTTCGTTGATTGAGTTATAGGATTGCTTCAGGACTATTGGCGCAACTTAAGGCGCTTTAGCCCGAATGCATGGTTCTTTCTCTCCGCCTCGGCTCTGGCCGGGTTTGGCATCGGGTTGTTTTCCCCTTTCTTCAACCTCTACCTTTTACGCCTGGGTTTCCTGGAGGATACCGTCGGCCAGGTGACCTCGGTGACCACGGTGGGCCTGGGCCTCTTTAGTCATAGGCGGTCAGCGGCTATTGACAAAGGGTGGTTTTCGTGGTATGATATTATTACTTTATTCATCGAAGGAAGTAAGTAACGCATGCTGCGGCTTCGCACCGGAAACCGCGAGCTGATCAAGGACCTCAACCGTAACCTGGTCCTCAACCTGATCAAGAACCGGGGCCCCATCTCACGCACCCAGATCGCTAAAGAGGCCCGGCTCAGCCTGGCTACGGTTTCCGGCGTCACCGCCACTTTGCTCAAAAATGGCCTCATCCAGCCGGTTGGCCAAGGGGAATCCTCGGGAGGCCGAAAGCCGGTGCTCTTAAGGCTGGACCCCCACGCCGGTTACGTGGTCGGCCTCAAGGTCACCGAACATAGATTGATTTGCGCCCTGACCGATCTGGACGCCAACGTGGTCCATCGTAGCACCTTTCCGTTTGATGCTGCGCCTGGCGTTAAGGCGGCCCTGGATTCCACCGCCCAGGCGATACGAGCCGTGGTCGCGGAGTCGGGCATCGGCCTGGACAAGGTGATCGGCGTGGGCATCGGCCTCTCTGGCGTGATCGATGGCGAGGCCGGGATCTGTCGCTATTCGGCGATACTGGGCTGGCGGGACGTGAAGATCTCCGAGCCGCTGGAAAAGCGGCTCAAGTTACCCGTGTACGTGGACAATGACGTGAACACCCTGACCATCGCCGAGCAATGGTTCGGCTACGGCCGGGAACACGACCATTTTTTGGTGGTGACCATCGGCCGCGGGATCGGCATGGGTATGGTGGTGAACGGTCAATTCTACCGGGGGGCCTTCGGCGGAGCAGGAGAATTCGGGCATACCACGATGGGAGAGGACGGCCCCCTTTGCGACTGCGGCAAGCGGGGATGTCTGGAGGCCTGGGCCGCCGATCCCGCGGTGGTCAGAATGGCTGTGGAGGCTATCCAACGAGGTGAAAGCCCGGGCTTGGCACGATTGCTGGGGGAAGGGGGCGATGGTTTGACCCTGGACCTGGTGGTGAGCGCGGCTGAAGGTGGGGACCGGACCGCCCGAGAGATCCTGGCCCGGTCGGGCTACCGCCTGGGGGTGGGCATCGCCAACCTGGTAAGCATCTTCAACCCCCAATTAGTTATCGTTGGTGGTGAGGGAGTGCGGGCCGGCGAGTTTGGCCTGGGACCCATGCGGGAGGCGATCCGCCAGCATGCCTTCAACGGCCTGGCCCAAGGCCTAGAGATCATCATCGAACCCTCCGGCGACGACGCCTGGGCCCGGGGCGCGGCCAGCCTGGTGCTGGGGGAGGTATTCAAGTCTCCGATCTATCGTGGCGAACAGATCAGCCTGTTGGCATCGTAAAATGGATTCTTTTTTTGGCTCAACTTTCTTCGCTCATCGAAAGAACGGCTCCGCCACGAATCGTATGCCTGGCAAGGAAGGGCTATATGGGCGAAACCTTCATGTTATCGTATTGAAGAGGTGATGTGTAGGAAGGATTTCTTCTCACTGGTCGCATAGCTGGTAGATCGGGGACCCTGCTTCAATTGTGGCTTGTAGCACCTTCGAATGGATCGTTTGCTTGTTTCCATAGAGGGTTGCTGTTTCAAAGGAGGTGGTGTTAGTTCACCTTCGGGCTTGAGACCCTGGTTAAAAGCGGGGTGGAGACACCCGTAGTATAAT
>JACQYG010000207.1 GCA_016208345.1 Chloroflexota bacterium | reverse complement strand
TGCTGAAGGGCCCCCTGGCCCCCGGCGGGAGGAGCATTTATACCCTGGCGTCTCCAATGTGACGCACCGTTCACCATGAAGCTCGGCATCGTGATCTCGACCCAACCCGCCAGGTTCTCGGCCGTGTTCTTCCAGGCTGACCTGGAGCGCTTGGTGGCCAGGGTGGCTGAGCTGGGCTACGACGGGGTGGAGCTGGCGGTCAGGGACCCGACCCTCTTGGACGCCCAGGCCCTGAAGAGGCTCTTGGACAGCCGGGGCCTGGCGGTGCCGGCCATCGGCACCGGCCAGGCCTGGGGTGAGGAGGGGCTCTCCCTCTCCGACCACGATGAGGTCGTGCGGGAGCGTGCGCTGAAGCGGCTGGAAGACCACCTCAACCTGGCGCCGGCCTTCGGCGCCCAGGTCATCGTCGGCCTGATACGCGGCCGCCTCCGGGAGGACACGGCCCTGGAGCAGCGGGGGTGGACGGTCCGGGCCCTGCGGCACTGCGCCCGGTTGGCCGCCCGGCGCGGTGTCGGCCTGCTCCTGGAGCCCATCAACCGCTACGAGACCAACTTCATCAATAATGTAGAGGAGGCCCTGGCTTTTTGCGAGGAGGTGGGGGAGCCAAATCTGGGGCTCCTCTTCGATACCTTCCATGCCAACATCGAGGAGCCGTCCATTGAGGAGAGCATCCGGGCCTGCGCCCCACGGCTGGGTCACGTGCACGTGGCTGATTCTAACCGCTGGGCTCCCGGGTGCGGCCACGTGAACTTCGGGTCAGTAGTGGCCACGCTCCGTGCCGTTGGCTATGACGGCTGGTTGTCCGCCGAGATCCTGCCCGAGCCGAGTCCCGATGCGGCGGCGGTCCAAACCATCCAACATCTCAGGAAGCTGCTGTAAGAGCCAAGGGGGCCACACCCCAGACCGCTGTTCCTTCAAGCATTTCCGGCTACGAAGGGGATGGTCTGGGGGCCCTCGGGGAGCACGCACACCCGGGCCTGTGGCCCGTGGACCCGGAGAAGCTCGGCGAGCGTGCCCTCGATGTCCCGGCATGGCAATAGCATGGCCTGGCGGATCTGCTCTTCGGTGAGGCCCTCCGAGTACACGTACACGTTGGCCCTGGCCTGGATCATGGCCTGAAGCTGGGCCTCCCACTGGTCGACCATGGCGAAGCCAGGGCGGGTGATGAGGCGAAGCAGCTCTTCTGGGGTCCTGGCCTTCTGTAGGATAAGTCGGTAGTTGCCATGCTCGGGAATACCCTCGCGGCATTCGGACACGGCAATGATGCTGCCAGCAGGCTTCACGATCTGGGCGGCGGCCGACATGCCCTTGACCGTTTGATAAAGATTGATGTCCAGAGGATAGCCGCTGTTGGTGGTGATGACGACGTCGTAGTGCCCGGCCACCGGTCGCATGGCGGTAGCCCGCACGAAGTGGGCGCCAGCGCCGTGGGCCTTGGACATATCGCCGGCAAAGACCCCGGTGATTTGCTTGTCTCTGTTCAACGCAACGTTCACGATGAAGGCGGGCCTGGTAAGCCCGGCCACTTCGCGGATCTCCTGGTGAATCGGGTTATCGTCCAGCACGCCCCAGGTGGCCCGGGGGTGGCCGATCATCCTGGCGCTGTGGTTGCCCAGGACCGTCGCCTCCCCGCATAGCCCCGGGAGGATGGCCTTGGGCCCACCGCTGAAGCCGGCGAAGAAGTGCGGCTCGATGAAGCCGGTGAGGATCTTGACCCGGGCTCGCAGGTAGGTGGTGTTCACCCGGATGGGTGTTCCAAACGAGCTGGTTCCTAAGCAGGTGAGGGTGCTAGGGCCCAGGGCATTGTGGGTCACGATGCGGTAGTTCTCCACGATGCCTGGGCCCAGCATGGCCCTCAACTCTTCCGGGGTGTTGGCCCGATGCATGCCGGTGGCGTTGATGAGCACGACGTTTTCCCTGGGCACGTGGGCCAGCTCCTCCAGCAGCACCGGCAAGATGACGTGGTTCGGCGTGGGACGTGTGATGTCGCTGAAGACGATGGCTACGTCGTCTTGGGCTCGCACCAGTTCTTTCAAGGCCGGGCTGCCGATGGGGTGCCGCAGGGCCTGGGCAATGGCCGAGGGTTCGTCGGGGAGCCCAGGCACAAAGGCCGGCTCGATCACGTCCACATTGGTGGAGGGGAGGCGGAGCCAGAGGCCCTGCTTGCCGTACGCCAGCTTAATCTTCATTACCAGTGACCAACCAGGCCACAGTGGGGTAGATGGGCGAACTCTAACATAGCTGCATGGAGGTGTCAAGGCATCCGCCGTGGGGGGCTGGCAAGTAGCTTGACGGGCAGACAGCAAACGCGTACAATGGATGCAACGGCAGTTTCCAGGCCCCACATTGGAGCGAAAGTAAGAGGGGGTGGTCAAGCGGATAGATGTGTGGTAACATTTTTCCCCTGATGGATGCAGGGGCAGATTGCCCGCGATAGCGGGCCAAACCTGGAAAGGAGTTAGACGATGAAAGTCTACCGAGTGCTTGCGCTCCTCCTGACCGTGACCCTGTTGGCGTCCCTGGGCGCCGCCTGCGGGCCCACGCCCGTCCCACCCACCGCCACGCCCAAGCCGGCGGCGCCTACGGCCACACCCCTGCCTCCTACACCCACGCCTATGCCGGCCCCCACCAGGCTCACCTTCGTGGACACCAACTCCGGGGCCAACTTCCAGTGGTTCTTCAAGACCATCGTCTTCCCCGCGGTCAAGAAGGACCTGGGGCTGGACGTGGACTACGTCGTCTCCAGCGGCGCCGAGACCATGCAACGCATGAAGGCCTGGACCCCCGGCAAGGGCGATGCCCACGTGCTCTTCCTCAAGCCGAAG
>JACQYG010000227.1 GCA_016208345.1 Chloroflexota bacterium | reverse complement strand
GACCTCTCCGGCGTTGCCTTCAATGCCCAGCCTGCCTACGATGCCTACGCCCTGGTGGAACGCCTGGTCAAGGGCAACTACGCTTACCAAAGCAAAGGATACGACTACCAGGCTGACTTCGGCAACAAGAAGGTAGCCATGTTCTTCGGTTCAAGCACTGGTCGCCCCTTTGTAAAAGGAGCACTAACGGACAAGGACACCAAGAAAGAGAAGTTCAAGTGGGGCATCACCATGATCCCTCAGGGCGACCCGGCCAAGCTGGTGACGGTCATGTACGGGGCCAACATCACCGTCTTCAAGACCACCCCAGCCAAGCAGGCGGCGGCCTGGGAGTTCATCAAGTGGTTCACTGACACGCCACAGAGCGTGAAGTGGTCCATTACATCGTCCTACATGCCCATCCGCAAGTCGGCCGCCGAGAATGCCGATCTCAAGAAGGCCTGGGAGACCGACATCCAGGGCAAGCAGGCCTTCGACATGATCCAGTATTCCCGGCCCGAGCCTAACGTCCGCGGCTGGCAGGATGCCCGAACCTTCCTGGAGGACGCTCTGCAGAGCGTGATCTCCGGCAAGGCCACCCCCAAGGATGCCGTGGACACCGCGGCGGCCAAGACCAATAAGGCCATCGAGGAGGCGAAGTAAACTCTTGCGCCGCATTCCAAGTCTTTAACTAGTAAAAGAAATGGGCTGCCGGGGGATGTCTGGCAGCCCATTCATTCATTGTCTGCTGCCTGACTCTCGTAATCTACAACACCAGGCACTTTTTTACTAGTAAAGAAACCGGTCTAAGAGAGGACGTCATGGGCCTCAGCATCGGCATCGTGGGTCTGCCCAATGTGGGGAAGTCCACCCTCTTCAACGCCCTCACCCACGCCAGGGCGCCGGTGGCCAGCTTTCCCTTTACCACCATTGAGCCCAACGAGGGCGTGGTCCCCGTTCCTGACCCCCGCCTGGAGCGACTGGCCGAGATCGTCCACCCGGAACGAGTGGTGCCCACCACCATCCAGTTCGTGGACATCGCCGGGCTGGTAAGAGGATCCAGCAAGGGAGAGGGACTGGGCAACCAGTTCCTGGGCCACATCCGCAACGTGGACGCCATGGTCCTGGTGGTGCGCTACTTCACCGATGCCAACGTAGCCCACGTGGACGGCACCGTGGACCCCCGCCGGGACGTCGAAACCTTGTTCATCGAGTTGGCCCTGGCCGACCTGGCCACGGTGGACAAGCGCCACGACAAGGTCCAGCAGGCCGCCCGTTCCGGCGACAAGCGCTACCAGGCCGAGCTGGCGGTCCTGGAACGCCTGAAAACCCACTTGAATGCCGGTCGCCTGGCCCGAACCTTGGGGCTGCACCAGGAAGCACGCGAGCTGATAAAGGGGTTGCATCTACTCACCGACAAGCCGCTCTTGTTCGTAGCCAACGTGGGAGAGAGCCAGCTCCCGGCGGCGGCCAGCCAACGCCTGGCAGACACCGCCATCGTCGAGGCGATGGCTGAAAGCGTGGGCGCGGAAGCCCTGGCCATCTGTGCCAAGTTGGAGGACGAACTGGTGGCCCTCGCCCCGGAGGAGGCGCAAGCCTACCTGGCCGATTGTGGTGTCAGCGAGCCGGGCCTGGCCCGCTTGATCAAAGCGGCCTATCGCCTCCTGGATCTGGCCACCTTTTTCACCACCACCGGAGAGAAAGAGGTCCATGCCTGGACGGTGGTCAAAGGCACCAAGGCTCCCCAGGCAGCAGGCCAGGTGCACACGGACATGGAGCGGGGCTTTATCCGGGCCGAGGTGATCGGGCTCCCTGAACTAGATAAACGCGGCTCACTTCACGCGGCCCGGGAGAAGGGCCTGATTCGCCTGGAAGGAAAGGAATACGTGGTCCAAGACGGGGATGATCTGATATTGTCCCAGGGTCTTGCCCACCAGGTCGCGCATTCTCATGACCTCCCGATCGCCGTGATTTTTGCTGCCATTGACACCAGCGATTTCCCTGATGTCCCGGAGTTCAACTCCGGGACATCAGGAAAATCGCTGGTGTCAATGGCAGCAAAAATCACGGCGATCGGGAGGTCATGAGAATGAGCGACCTGGTGGGCAAGACCCTGGGACAATATCAGATCATCGAGCAACTGGGCCAGGGGGGCATGGCTACCGTGTACAAGGCCTACCAGCCCTCCCTGGACCGCCACGTGGCAGTCAAGATCCTCCCGGCCCAACTGGCCAGTGACGAGAGCTTTGTGGCCCGGTTTATCCAGGAAGCCAGGTCGGTGGCCAAGCTGCGGCACCCCAGCATCGTCACCGTCCACGACTTCGGCACCGAGGGCGACGTCCTCTACATCGTCATGGAGTACGTGGAGGGCGGAACGCTCCGGCAATTCCTGGGGAAGCCGGTGGACCTGGTCACTGTGGAGCGCATGATCCACCAGATCGGCAGCGCCCTGGGCTATGCCCATGCCCAGGGCATCGTCCACCGCGACGTGAAGCCCGGGAACGTCCTGTTGGACAAGGAGGGCTGGCTCCTCCTCTCCGATTTCGGCATCGCCAAAGTGTTGGAGAGCCAGGAGGGCATCACTAAAGCTGGCGTGGGCGTGGGCACGCCGGAATACATGGCCCCGGAACAGGCCCAGGGGCAGGCAGTGGACGGCCGGGCGGACATCTATGCCCTGGGCGTCATGCTCTTCGAGTTGGTCACCGGCCAGGTGCCCTTCAAGGCCAACACGCCCCTGGGCATCATCATGCAGAAGATCACCGCGCCGTTGCCCTCCCCCCGCAGCCTGGTGCCAAGCCTGCCGGAGGAGGTAGAGCAGGTGATCGTCAAGGCCATGGCCCGAGACCCTCAGGAGCGCTACCAGACCGCCGAGGAGATGGTCAATGCCCTGTGGGCGGCCGTGAGCCCCGGCCAGGCCCCTGGGTTTGACCAGGGGCAGGCCCGGGTGGCCCGGGGCGAGGAAAAGATCTACGTCCTCCAGGACAAGTTCACCCCCGAGGAGGCCAGGGCCAAGGCCCTGGAGAAGCGGGTGGACGCCTTCGGGGCCATTTCCAAGTTCTTGCTCTGGCCCAAGCCCGAGGAGATCGAGATCGCTTACTCGGAGAAACGCTACGAGCCTTTCTGGTTCGCCTCGTGCCATTCGCGGTTCTCCTACGACCGGACGAAGAAATACCAGGTGGAGGTGGGCGGGCCGGATGTGGTGACCGTCACCATTTACGACCGGGACCACGCGGCGGCCAGGGACAAGCGGGCCTACATCACCCTGGAGGGGGTGGAGCACTGCCTGACCGAGCAACAGATAAAGCTTGTTTTGGACGCGGTCAGCGGGGAGCCAAAAGACCTGGAAAGGTACCTGGCCTATCCGAAGACGGAGATCGTCAATGGCCAAAGCCTGGCCAACCAGGATGTTATCGTCATCGCCCCGAAGATCTCTGCCTCCTTTGTGATGAGGACCCTGATGGGCAGGGTGGGACGGCCCGCCGACGCCGACGTGATCATCCAGGAGGAGGTGGAGGTGGAGAACGTCCTCCTGGTCTTCCGCCCGGTATGGGGCTTCGAGTTCTACTGGAAGACCAAAGACAAGAAGGCCACCCTGGAGCTAGACGGGGTCACCGGGGAGACGCGGCCCCTCACCCGACCTTTGCGCTCGGCTGGCGGGGCTGCTCCCAGCCGGGACTCCCTCTTCGACCTGGGCGCCGAGGCCCTGACCTC
>JACQYG010000103.1:6608-7347 GCA_016208345.1 Chloroflexota bacterium | reverse complement strand
GCTATCGAGGACCGGCTCACCGGCCTGGACGAAGGGGGCGACGATTATCTGGTCAAGCCCTTTGACCTGGGGGAATTGAAGGCCCGGGTCAGGGCTTTGCTGCGCCGTGTCCGATCTGCTCAAAAGGACGACCTGGATCCTGAGGATCAGGACTTTCTTCTGGTGGTAGGTCCCCTCACCTTGGACCTGCACACCCGCCAGGTGCGCGTGGGGGAGAAGACAGTGCAACTCACGCCCGCCGAGTTTGACCTCCTCCACAACCTGATGCTCCACCCTGGCGAAGTCTTCTCCAGCACGCAACTGCTGCGGCAGGTGTGGGGCTATCCCCCTGAAACAGCAGACCCCGGCCTGGTGCGCTGGCACGTGCGAAATCTACGAGCCAAGATCGAACCTGACCCGGCTCATCCTCTCTACCTCCACACCATCCCTCATCATGGCTACATCCTAACTACGTGATTTTCACGAGATACCCTCTATCTGGTCCCCTTCCAAAACTTCCTCCCCCTCTCTCCCTTGCCATTGCCTCGGCAGCCAACGCAACCCTAACGTAAGGCTCGCGCAGGGCTAACGCTCACATCAGCTATTTTGTGCTATGCTGAGAATGCCAGAGAAGCCAAGGGCGTTCGGGGCCATCGCCTGGTGACTGATGGCTGATAGTGGATGGCGATGGCAGATAGCAGCCCTTTGCTATCGGCTAGCAGCCATCTGCTACAAGTTGGGGGAGTTTCACCAGCGCAGC
>JACQYG010000103.1:0-6558 GCA_016208345.1 Chloroflexota bacterium | reverse complement strand
CAATGGCAGTCGAGAAGGCAATTGCGTCCAGCAGCCTGGCCCAGGTGGTGGACCGGATCCTGGACAAGGGCATCGTCATTGATGCCTGGGTCCGCATATCCCTGGTCGGCATCGAGCTCCTGGCCATCGAGGCCCGGGTAGTCGTGGCCGGCGTGGATACCTATCTGAAGTACGCCGAGGCCGTGGGCCTCACGGCGGCAGCCGCAGCGCCCGCCTAGATGGCCGCCGCTCACCGTCCGCTGACCGCCGCCCTTTCTGGCTGATAGCGGATGACAGATAGCAGATGGCCAATGACAGATGGTAGACGGCGGGCTGTTATCAGCTATCAGCCATGAGCCATCTGCCAGAAGCGGCGGTCGGCGGGCAACCGATGCGAACTAAGGAGGTGACTCATGGCATTGCCCGATGAAATGCGGCGGTTAAGCCAAGACTTCCTTGGGGCTTACGACGACCGCATGGAGGCGGTGGCCGCTATCCGCCACGCGACGGCCCAGGAGCTGGGCGAATTCCACGTCGCCCGCCAGGCCATGGCCGCCGAGCAGCGCCAGCGGCTAGGGGACTATGTAGACGGGCTGCGTCGTGACGCGGCAGCTTTGTTGAAGGAACTCGATGCGGCTCATCAGGCCATGGCTGCTGAGCAGCGCCAGCACCTGGCTGAGGATCGCGCCGGCCTGGCCGCTGACACGGCGGCCTTCATGGAGGAGACGCACGCGGGCAATCGGCAGATGGCCGCTGAACTCAGGGCGCGTCTGAATGAGCAAGAGTCAGCGCGGCGGGCCCAGGCCGCTGAGGATGCCCAAGGGCGGGCCGAGTACGTGGCTACGCTGAAATCCGACACGGTTTCCATGTTCAACGAGTTCCAGACGGCTCACCAAGCGATGGCTGCCGAGCAGCGCCAGCGGCTAGGGGACTATGTAGACGGGCTGCGCCGTGATGTGGCGGCTTTGTTGAAGGAGCTCGATGCGGCTCATCAGGCCATGGCCGAAGAGCAGCGCCAGCGCCTGACTGAGGATCGCGCCGGCCTGGCCTCGGATGTGGCCGAGATGCGCAGCAGGTTGCAGGCAGAGCTAGGCGAGGCCCGGCAGGTGTGGAGCAGCTTTACCGCGCCCATGCAGCAGCGCCGGGCCGGGAAGCCGCCGGCCCCGCCGCCCCCACCGCCGCCGGTCGCGAAGGTCGTGGCACCGCCACCGCCCGTAGAAGAGGCACCGCCCCCACCGCCACGCGTGGAGGCACCCCCGGAAGCGGTAGCGGAAGAGGTGGCCCCCGATGATCTCACGGCCATCCGGGGGATCGGTCCCGGCATGCAGCGGCGCCTGAACGAGGCTGGGATCCAAACCTTTGCCCAGTTGGCCGCAAGCACGCCCGAGGAGCTGCGCCAGATCCTGGGTGATGCAGGCCGACTGGCCAGGGTGGAGGAATGGATCGAGCAGGCTAAGGAACTGGCGGCTTCAACGTGAAGAGACGACCGCTGATCACAGTCGGGCCGTCCGACGATAACGATTTTCGATTTCCAATTGTCGAGGGTCGAATCGAAAATCGCGAATCTAAACAGGGGGGCGGAGGGGCAGGGGAGCAAAGGAGTCAGGGAATGCGCTCCAGCACCTCCGCACCTCTACACAGAAGGCGGTCGTATGGGTGTGGTTGGTAGGTAGCTGGAGGCAGGCAGCCCGTCTTGGGGAATGAGACTTGACAGTGCAGCTTTTTTGTGCTACGATCTCTGCTAGATAATATGCTAGGAAATGTAGCACAAGGAGACTGCCATGTATCTGACGACTCGAAGGATTCGTTCCGCTGGCCGGACCAGCGGCAGTGTAGAGATCACCCTGCCGGCCGAACTACAGGTCTTGGAGAGGGTAGAATGCTGCCTGGTGGTGCGAGATGGGCCCCGCCCAGAGATCGTACTGCAACCGGACCTCTCTGCCGCCCAGGCCCTCTTCCGTGAGCTATGGCAGAAGCTGCGCCTGGGCCTGGGAGAAATCGAGGAGCTTGGCGATTTCTCCCCCGCTGATTTCGCCCTGGGCCTCTTCCCGCCCCGCCACTGGCAGGAACGCCCACCGCTGGCCTACGGCGATGCCCTGGCCGTCCTCCAGCAGCAGGCCGGGCAGGGGGATAACGATCCGGAGGCCATGACCCGACTGATGGCCTTCCTGGCCGTGGCGGCCGGTTACCGACTCGGCCTCAAGAGGTCACTGGCCCTGGCCTTCGGCGATGCCGTAGCCTATCTTATCACCGGCTCCTCCGCCAGTCTGGGCACCGACTTCGAGCGGGGAATGTCCCATCGGGCCTTCTGGGGCGAAGGCCGTGTCCAGTCCTTGGGCTCCCCCTTCGACGACCGTGTCTGGCAGCAGGCCCAACCGGGCTTGCGGCGGGTCTACGACCAGTTCCGCACCGGCCTTCTGGGGCGAAGGGCGTGCGGAACAGCCCCTGGGCGCCCCCTTCAACGACCGGGTCTGGCAGCAGGCCCAACCGGGCTTGCGGCGGGTCTACGACCAGTTCCGCACCTGGCAGGAGGACCCCGAGGCCTATGCCGCCGCCCGCGAAAAGTGGTACCGGGCGCTGACGATGGAAATGGGGATGCGGATGTCCTCGGTGGAGGAATACGTTGGCAGATAGCAGAGAGGAGACACAAAGATGGCAGTTGCAGCGAGGACCATGGTCGAGGGAGCCCCGACCGCGCTGTCCGTGCGCCCGCGGCCCGACTTCGTGGAGACGCCTACCGTCCGGGAGCTGACAGGGCGGGCCCTGGCGTACCTGGCCGCCGGTTTCCCCGTCCACTTCCGCGGCCCGGCCGGCACGGGCAAGACCACCCTGGCCCTGCACGTGGCCGCCCAGTTGGGACGCCCGGTAATGCTCATCGCCGGCGACGAGGAGTTCGCCACCTCGGACCTCATCGGTGGCCAGTATGGCTACCGCTACCGCAAGGTCGTTGACCGCTTCATCCACTCCGTCCTCAAGTACGAGGAGGATGCTACCCAGCGCTGGGTGGACCACCGCCTGACCACCGCCTGCCGGGAAGGTTTCACCCTGGTCTACGACGAGTTCACCCGTTCCCGCCCCGAGGCCAACAACGTCCTGCTGGCGGTGCTGGAGGAGCGGTTGCTCGTCTTACCTACAATGAGCCGGGACGATGCCTACATCAAGGTCCACCCCGATTTCCGGGCCATATTCACCAGCAACCCCCAGGAGTACGCCGGCGTCCACGAGGCCCAGGACGCCCTCAGCGACCGGTTGGTGACCATAGACCTGGAGTACTACGACCGGGAGACGGAGATCGCCATCACCGCTGCCCGTTCTGGACTGCCCTCGGAGGGAGTGAACCGTATCGTGGACCTCGTGCGGGACTTCCGCGCTTCTGGGGAGTATGACCAGACCCCCACCCTGCGGGCATGTATCGCGATTGCTCGGGTAACGGCCATGCAGGGCCTCCAGCCATCGGCCCAGGATCCGCGCTTCGTGCGCATCTGCCTGGACCTGCTGGAGTCCAAGACCGCTTTCACCAGCCAGGCCCGAGAGCGGCGTGCCCAGCAGCGCAAGATGCTGTTGAGCCTCATTGAGCACCATTGTAGCTGATGGCTAATAATCGGCCAGCAGAAAGGAGTAGGGTCGGGATGAAGATCAAGGATATCAAGAGCATGCGGGACATTCCCACTATTCAGAGGCTTCACAACCGCTCCGTGCCAACCACCCGAGAACAGGCAGTGACCGAACTGGCTCACCTGGAACACGAGAAGGCCCGCCTGGAGCGAGAGTTGAACATTTGGAGCATCAATCAAAAGAAGACAGAGTCTCGGATCCAGCAAGTGGAAGGGCGCCTCGCCCTCTTGCAGCGGGTCCTAGACCCACCAGCCGCTGACGGCCCCACGAAGTGCGCCAAAGTCCGCCAATCACCGACCGAGAAAGCCAATAGTGGCGAAGGCGAGGCCCAGGGCTGGCGGGAGATTCCGCTGGAGTATTAGGGAATTTGCGATTTTCGATTTGCGATTGCGAAATCGAAAATCGGCAATCGAAAATCGAGAATCAAGAAGGGAGGACGACAATGGCTGGACGACCTGGAGGTGGCTTCGGCGCCTTGTGGCGCATCCGGACGCGCAAGCACATCCGCACCATGCGCTCCATCTTCACCAGCACCGGGCCAAGTCAGGCTCTGTGGCCCAGATTGCAAGAAACGGAACGGCAGAAGCGGGAAGCGAACCGCCTGCAAGCGCGTCGGCGATTGCACGAACGGCGGCGGGGTTGTGTTGCCCGTTAGCACGCTAAACATTCCAACATTTAACGTCAAACGCGGAGGGGAGAGATGCCAGAAAGAAAGAAAAGGGAAACCAAAGGGGAAGCCTCCTTTGATCTGGGTTTTGGTGGCTTGTTCAAGGGCCTGGGTGACCTCGTGGACCTGCTCTCGGAGATGGTCGAGACCGCTGAAGAGTCGGAGGTCAGCCGCACTGGGGAGTTCAAGATCAAAGGGCTGGGGGACAAAGCCCGGGGCGTCTACGGCTTCACCGTCCGCACCGGCATCGGCGGCATCCCCCGGGTAGAACGCTTCGGCAACATCCGCACCACCGAAGAGGGGCCGGTGGTGGCCGAGGTGCGGGAACCCCTGGTGGACGTCTTCGACGAGGAGCAAGAGATCGTCGTGGTGGCCGAACTGCCAGGCGTGGGGGAGGAAGAGATCCACATCGAGATCCAGGACGACATCCTCTCCTTGGAAACCACCGGTGAGCGTAAATATGCCAAGGAGATCTTGCTCACCGAAGCGGTGGATGCAACCACTCTGAGGAAGACGTACAGGAACGGCATCCTGGAGCTACGACTGAAGAAGAAGGCGTAGGGGCTACCTTACAATTGATCATAGTTGGTATAGCGGGTAGAGCAGATGCCTCGCTCGTCCAGAACAATCAAACATCTCAGCCTGCACCGCATTGGCGAGACAGAACTGCGGGTCGTTGCCGATGTGGAGGAGGGGGTCATACCCCTTATCCAGGCGGAGGAGGCGGTCATCCGAGGGTACGCCCAAAGGGGATTCTGGCCTCATCGCTACGTGACCCTCTTTATCTTACAGGACCTGCAACCCCTTGTCCGCCAGCTTCGCCCGGGGGCTGACCTCCCACCGGGGGGTGCACTGGCCCTGAATCACCGCCCGGTGGTCAACGTCTACGACCTGGCCGATCCAACCAGTTGCCACGTCTTCGTCAACCGGCAAGCAATAACAAAGGAGGGCTATTGGGACGATCCCCTGGCCATACAGGGTCTGCTGGCCCACGAGCATGCCCATCCCCTGGCGGAGAACGAGACAACCCGCTCATCGCGCCGCTCACAGGTGGAACTCTCGCTGGAAGGTCCGCCATCCACATTCGAAATTCGAAATTCGAAATTCGAAATTCGAAGCCTGTTGACCCTGTTGGCCGACAAGTTGTGCGTCTATGCGCCACGGGAGATTTTCGCCAACGAAGTGGCCATCCGTAGCGGCTTCGGTTCGGCTTTGCTCCATCTGGATCGGCGCAACGTGACCAATGCTGGCCGCAGCGTGGCCGGGCGGGAAGAGTTACGAAGGCAGTTGCAGCAGGAGGTGACGCAGGGGAGTCTCACCCCGGAAGCAGCCGACATGCTGCTCCTCATCGGCGACCTGAGAGGCTACCTGGATCTGGCGCTGGAGATAGCGCCCTTTTATCGCACCGGAAGGGAAAGCGACGCCCAGGAGCTGGAAGCAATCCTGGAGGCATACGTCTTCCCCCATTTGGAGCCGGAGGTGCCCCGGGCCTACGCTGCCCTACGTGAACAGTACATTGTCCTAGATGCTAATATGACGCCGACCAAGCTGATGGTATGGGGAGAGTGGGTGTTAAATACGCTGGCCAAGGCCGTGGCAGAGAAGGGGCTGACGCTACAGTACGTAACAAGTAGCACGTAGTCCCGACTGGTCGGGACTACCTGGTACCTGCACGGAGGAAAAAACATGCCCGAACCGGAAACCCCGCTGGGCAAATACATGTACTGCATCACCCGCTGTCCGGAGCCCCGTCAGTTCACTAACCGAGGTATCGGCGAGCGTGGAGATATCGTCAACACTGTGCACTTTATGGACCTGGCAGCAGTGGTCAGCGACTCCCCGATCATCGAATACGACAGCAGCCGGCGCAACATGATGGCCCATACTCTGGTGCTGGAAGAGGTGATGCGGGACTTCACCATCCTGCCGGTTCGTTTCAGCACCATCGCCCCCAGCGCTGAGGCCATCCAAGGGAAGGTGCTGAAGCGGCGCTTTGGCGAGTTCCATGGTCTTCTCCAGGAAATGGAAGGCCGGGTGGAGTTGGGGATAAAGGCCTTTTGGTACGAAGGGATCATCTTCCAGGAAATTGTGGAGGAGAACCCGGCTATCCGCCACTTGCGCGACAGTCTGGCGGGTCGCCGGCCCGAGGAGACGTACTACGAGCGTATCCGCCTGGGAGAGATGATCGAGAGCGCCATATGGAAGAAACGGGACGAGGACGCCGGGCGGATCCTCGTCCACCTGCGTCCCCTGGCCTATCAGACTCAGGCCAACAAGGTGGTCACGGACCGCATGGT
>JACQYG010000235.1 GCA_016208345.1 Chloroflexota bacterium | reverse complement strand
CAATTTCGGCCAACAGAGCGGCGAGATCACCTTCGCCTCTCGAGCACCCAAGAAGCGCGTGGAGCGCTGGCGCAAGCTGGGCCTCGTCCCCCGGGGCATCGACCGGGAGGTGGTGGACGTCCTGCACCGGACCCACATGGGTGACGACCAGGACGCCGAGCACATCCTGATGCAGGCCCTGCGGACCGCCCTGGCCGACGGCTGGGGAGGCTCCATGCTCGGCACCGACCTCTCCGACGTGCTCTTCGGCACCCCCAAACCGCTCTCCGCCAAGGTCAACCTGGGCGTGCTGAAGCAGGACGAGGTCAACATCGTCATCCATGGCCACGAGCCCACGCTTTCGGAGATGATCGTCTTCGCCTCCCAGGAACCAGTCATGATCGAATACGCCCGGTCCAAGGGGGCCAAGGGCATCAACCTGGCCGGCATCTGCTGCACCGCCAACGAGGTGCTCATGCGCCAGGGCGTGGCCAGCGCGGGTAACTTCCTGAACCAGGAACTGGCCATCCTCACCGGCGCGGTGGACGCCATGGTGGTGGACGTGCAGTGCATCATGCAGGCCCTGGCTAACCTGGCCACCCGCTATCACACCAAGTTCATCACCACCTCGCCCAAGGTCAAGATCACCGGCTCCATCCACATGGAGTTCAATGAGGCGAAGGCCCTGGACATGGCCCGGGAGATCGTGCGCGTCGCCATAGACAACTTCCCCAACCGGGGCCAGGTGGATATCCCGCCTATCACCGAGAACCTGGTGGGTGGCTTCTCTCACGAATACCTGAACTATATGCAGGGCGGCCTGTACCGTGCCTCCTTCCGCCCCCTGAACGACGCCATCATGGCCGGCCGCATCCGCGGCGCCGCAGGCGTGGTGGGCTGCAACAACCCCCGGACACCACAGGATCAGGCCCATAACTACATCGTTAAGGAGCTGATCAAGAACGACGTCCTGGTGGTCCAGACCGGCTGTGGCGCCATCGCCAATGCCAAGTATGGCCTGTTGACCCCCGAGGCCATGCAGTATGCGGGCCGGGGCCTGCGGGAGGTCTGTGAGGCCATCGGCATCCCGCCGGTGCTGCACCTGGGATCCTGTGTGGACAACTCCCGCATCCTCACCGTGCTGACCCAGTGCGCGAACGAGGGCGGCCTGGGCGACGACATCTCTGACCTGCCGGCGGTGGGCATCGCCCCGGAGTGGATGAGCGAGAAGGCCCTGGCCATCGGCGCCTACTTCGTGGCCTCTGGCGCCTACGTGATCTTCGGCGTGGGCTCGCCAGTGAAGGCCAGCTCCGTGGTCACCGACCTGATCTACCGCGGCTGGGAGGAGAAGACCGGCGGCAAGCTGGAGTTCGAGCCTGACCCGGTCAAGATCGTGGAGAAGGCCCTGGCTCACATCGACGCCAAGCGCAAGGCCCTGAAGCTGGCCGAGTATGACCCGAACCGCTTCGGCCAGTCCGGCGACGTGCCCATCAAGGAGGCTCTTGCTCCGCGGACCATGGAGAAGCTCGTCGCGGAGCCGGCCTACGCCTACACCCTCAATTCCGGCGCCAGGAGCTAAGCCCAAGGTAAGAAGGTGAGGGCCGACCGCTGTGTTGGCCCCTGTAGGGCGGGCGGACAGGGAGATCCAGCCCTGCGCCAGGCCTCGGACTTCACAAAAGAGGGATGATGAAATGTCAAGATTCATAGCCAGCGCCGCCATCCGCGGCGCCAATGCCATCGCGGGCGAGGCCGATGGGCTGTTGCAGAAAGCCCTGGCCGACTTCGGGCCGGAGAAGGCCGTGGGCTTCCCCAATACCGCCTATTATCTGCCCGTGATCCTGGGCTTCACGGGCGCGAAGGTGGAGAAGCTGGGGGAGCTGGTGCCGGTCCTGAACCACGCCCGAGAGATGCTGCACCCGGAACCCCGGGGCAGCCTGTGGCTCCCCTACCTGGGGGAGACCCTGGACTCCGGCATCGCCACCCTCCTGGCCGAGGAGGTCATCGAGGCCGTGCGCTTTGCCTACGGCCAGGAGCCTCAGAAGATAACCTGGGGCGGCTCATACCAGGCCTCCACCAGCTTCACCTCGCCCGAGTTCGTGAAGGAGGGCGCCGACAGTCGCCTGAACGGCCCCATCGACGACATCCAGCTCCGCTCCTGGGGCATCCAACTGGTGGATGGCCGCATGCCCGGTTTCGCCGCCATCGTGGGCACCGCCAAGAGCAACGAGGTGGCGGTTAAGATCGTGCGAGAGCTGCAGTCCAAGGGCATCCTGATCTTCCTCTCCGGCAACGTGAACGGCCGGAGCATCATCCACCAGTTGATGGAAGAGGGCGTGCAGCTCGGCTATGACACCTACACTGTGCCCTTTGGCACCGACACCATCAGTGCCATCTACGCCCTGGGTTTCGCCACCCGCTCGGCCCTGACCTTCGGGGGCCTGAAGGGTGGCCAGGCGAGGGAGATGCTCCTTTACAACAAGAACCGCGTGTTCGCCTTCGTCCTGGCCCTAGGCGAGGTGGACGACCTGAAATACGCCACCGCTGCCGGAGCCATCAGCTACGGCTTCCCCACGGTGGCCGACACCCTGATCCCTAGCATCTTGCCCACTGGCATCACCACTTACGAGCACGTGGTGTCCATGCCCTTCGACGACATCCCCGGGCAGGATGACCTGGAGCGGGCGGAGAGGCTGGTCCAGCGCTGCATCGAGGTGCGAGGGGTCAAGATCAAGATCAGCAAGGTGCCCATCCCGGTGGCTTACGGCTCGGCCTTCGAGGGTGAGCGCATCCGCAAAGAGGCCATGCACATCGAGTTTGGCGGCAAGGGCGGCGCCTGCTTCGAATTCTTAAGGATGAAGCCCTCGGAGGGGGTGGAGGATGGCAGGATCACCGTGGTGGGCCCAGAGATCGACGCCTTCCCTGTGGGCGCCAACGTGCCCCTGGGCATCGTGGTGGAGGTGGCAGGCCGCAAGATGGAAAAGGACTTCGAGCCCGTCCTGGAGCGGCAGATCCACCACTTCATCAACGGCGCCGAAGGCGTCCAGCACATCGGCCAGCGCGACATCACCTGGATCCGCATTGGCAAGGCCTCAGCAGCCAAGGGCTTCAAGATCAAGCACCTGGGCGACATCCTGCATGCCAAATTCCACGCTGAGTTCGGCGCCATCGTAGACAAGCTCCAGGTGACCTTGTACACAGAGGAGGCCAAGGTCCACGAGATACGAGAGGTGGCCCGGGCCGCCTACCACGAGCGCAACCAGCGCATCGCCAACCTGACCGACGAGACCGTGGACACCTATTACTCCTGCACCCTGTGCCAGTCCTTCGCGCCCAACCACGTCTGCATCATCAACCCCGAGCGCGTGGGCCTGTGTGGGGCCTACAACTGGCTAGACTGCAAGGCCTCCTTCGAGATCAACCCCACCGGCCCCAACCAACCAGTGCCCAAGGGGCTCTTGATCGACCCGGTGAAGGGCGAGTGGCAGAACTGCAACGAGTTCGTCTATCAGCACACCAATATGAGCATCAACCGTATGACCATCTACTCGGTGATGGATGCCCCCATGACCTCCTGTGGGTGCTTTGAGTGCATCATGGTCATCATCCCCGAGGCCAACGGCGTCATGGTGGTGAGCCGGGAGGACCCCAGCATGACCCCCTGCGGCATGACCTTCTCCACCCTGGCCGGCACCGCCGGCGGAGGGCTCCAGACGCCGGGCATGATGGGCCACGGCAAGTACTATCTAACCAGCAAAAAGTTCATCTCCGCCGACGGCGGCTTCAAGCGCGTGGTGTGGATGTCCAGCATCCTGAAGGAGACCATGGCCGAGGAGCTGCGGGCGGTGTGCGAACGCGAGGGCGAGCCGGACCTCCTGGACAAGATCGCCGACGAGCGCGTGGCCACCACGGTGGAGGAGTTGCTGCCCTTCCTGGAGGAGAAAGGCCACCCGGCCCTCACCATGGAGCCCATGTTCTAGCGAGCAGCTCACAGGGAAATAGATAGCGCGTAACTGCTCAGGTGAGTACTCAATTTACCGCTGAGAACGCAGAGTTCGCAGAGATTTTTAGTGATTTCTCTGCGTTCTCAGCGGGCTCAGCGGTGAAATCCGGGGTACCTGAGCAGTTACGATAGCGCAACACAAAGCGGGCGGTGGGAGCTCTCACCGCCCGTTCTTGTTACCGGGAATAGCCGGAGACTGCTCGGGCCTCCAGCTTTCTTTGTGTGACCCGCCCAACAAACGCTACTGGCTGACCAGGGTTCCCATCGGCGCGAGAAGGTCGCTTCAGCTTGATGGCACGGCACGTGCACCAGCTCTATCCGGCGAGCCCGTACTTCTGAAGCCGGTACAACAAGGTGTGTCGGGTCAAGCCGAGCAGCCTGGCCGCCTGGGCCTTGTTGCCGTGGGCCAGCTCCAGGGCCTGGCGCACCAGCTCCTTTTCCACCTCCTCCAGGGCGATGCCACCGGAAGGCAGGCGAAAGGGCACCTTCGCCGCGCCCGACAGGCTATACGCCACCTCCGGCGGCAGGTGTTCCAGGTCGATGAGGCCCTTAGCAAGCGCCGCGGCGCGCTCAGCCACCCGTTTCAGCTCTGCCACGCTGCCCGGCCAGGGGTAGCTTTCCAGGGCCTGCAGCGCCAGGGCGGTCCACCCCCTGCCCCCGGCGAAATGGCGCACCAGTAGAGGGATGTCTTCCCGCCGCTCCCGGAGCGGCGGCATCTGGAGCTCGATGGCCGAAAGGGCCTGCACCAGGGCCGGGGCCAGGGGGGCACTTGCGGTAGCCACCACCCTGATTCGCAAGGTTGTCAGAAGGTCGGCCAGGTGCTCCTGCCCGGCCGCCCCCAGCCGGTGCAGGTT
>JACQYG010000234.1 GCA_016208345.1 Chloroflexota bacterium | reverse complement strand
CAGGTTCGGCCACCATGATCATCCCCGAGATGTTGATGTTATGCTCTTTCGCGGTCTCGCGAATCAGCCCTTGATTTCCCACCAGGATGCAGGTGGCCATTCCCTGGCTCTGGGCGTCAGCCGCCGCCAGGAGCACCTCGTGTTCATGGGCCGCGGCGATGGCAATGGCCTTAGGGCCGACTTTTCTTGCCGCCTCCATCAACTCAGCAAAGGTCTTAACTGCCATGGAGCCCTCCTCGATGCACGTTGATGCCATCGTCCTGATGTCCCGGAGTTAAACTCCGGGACATCAGGTATTCCTTCGCTTCTTCCTGGCCATTCAGCACTCGTAGAGCTCCCTGGACCAGGGCACCCATCTCGTCCTCTCCCGGGTAGATACGGACCGGTGCAATGAATCTCACTCGCTCCGCGATCCAATCCGTGAGCATCTGAGAGCAGGCCACCCCACCGGTGAGCACGATGGCGTCCACATCCCCTTTAAGCACGGTGGCCATACCGCCGATCTCCTTTGCCGTCTGATAGGCCATGGCCTCGTAGATCAACCTGGCGTGCTGGTCGCCTTGAGCGATCCGCCCTTCGACCTCCATTGAGCTGTTGGTCCCCAGGTGAGCCACCAGGCCGCCCCGGCCCGCCACCTTTTTGAGCATCTCCTCCAGGGTGTATCTCCCGGAGTAACACATGCGGATCACGTCGCCCACCGGGAGGCCTCCCGCCCTCTCCGGTGCAAAGGGACCAGTGCCGTCCAGGGCCTGGTTGACATCTACCATCCTGCCCCGGCGATGGGCGGTGACCGATGTACCTCCGCCAAGGTGAACGATAATTAGATTTAGTTCTTCGTAGGGCTTCCCCAGGTCCGCCGCAGCCCGGCGAGCCACCGCCTTTATGTTGAGGGCGTGGGACAGGCTCTTGCGTTCGATCTCCGGCAACCCGCTGATCCGCGCCAGATCGTCGAACTCATCCACGCAAACCGGGTCTACAGTGAAAGCCGGCCTCCCCACCATCGCCGCTATGTCGCCTGCGATCAGGGCGCCAAGGTTCGAGGCATGTTCCCGCTCGCCCGACTGGAGCAACTCTCGCCGCATCACCTCATTGACTCGATACGTGCCGCTGGCCAGAGGCCTGAGCAGGCCACCCCGGCCCACGGTTGCCGAGATTGAGGACAGCTCGATCCCCTTCCCCTTTAGCCAGGACAAAACACAATCCCGCCGGAAAGCATACTGGTCGGAGATGTGGGCGAAAGAGGCGAGCTCTGAAGCGGAGTGGCGGAGGGTTTCGTTGAGAATGGGCACCTCGCCCTCGTATAGGGCCACCTTGGTAGAGGTGGACCCGGGGTTTATGACCAGGATGCGGAGCATCAACTCTCCCAAAAGAAAAATCCTCTCGCCTTGTGGAACAAGAGGATCACGCTTTCTTTACTAGTAAAGAAACCATCGCCGGAGCACCATCGCTCAAGCGAAGGACCGGGCAACCAGGGTAGCAGGCCAAGCGCATTGGCCTGGGGAAGCCCAGGCGAGCATGTACTCGCTCGTGCCCCCACATCAAGAAGCGCTCCTGACACACCAGATTTGGCAATAGTTTATCACATTTAGCATGAAAAATCCAGCCTCAGCCGGACAGTTACGAGCAAAGCACCCATGCGCCAGAGTGAGGCCGGCCAGCGACGTTTCTTTAGTAGCAGCACCGATTACTTAAAGAGCACCCCGGCAGTGCGGGAGAGCATGGCCGTGCCCCGGATCTCGGTCTCGAATAGCGGTACCAGGGCCCGGACGCTGCCGTCGAATTTCCGCCAGATGGTCTGCATATGCTCGTCCTGCATGGCCACTCGATTCTTGACGAACTCGGCGGCGTCCTCGTTCACCATTTCCTTATCGATCAGCATATTAACCACTACCCCGCCCACCGGGATGCCGAAGTCTTTGAACCAGTTGATGAACCGGGTGATCACCGCGATGGGCAAGGCCTCGGGTAGGGTGACGAAGAAGAAGGCGGTCCTGGCCTCGTCGGTGAGCAGCTCCTTGGCATGGGCCATCCGTCCCCGGAAGGAGATGAGATAGTCCATCAAGGGGTCCTTCTCCTCTTTCTTGCTGAAGGAGAGGAGTTGCCTCAGGGACCTGGCCTCCTCCCGGCTCTTCATCATCTTGTTGACCCACAGCGCATAGACGCTGGACATGCCCAGGAGCCGCCGGGCATTGGCGGTGGGGGCAGTGTCAAACACGTAGATATCGTATTCGTTCTTGAACATCAGGTCGATCATGTTCTCGAACATGGCCGACTCTTCGAAAGCCGGGTTCATGGTGGCCGATTCCACGAAGTCATCGGCCTTGGTGGTGATGTCGGCGAACTTGAGGAACCAGTTGATCTTCTCCCTGATCTCCTGCTTGGCTCTCTCAATGGTGTCCCTGGTATCGATCTCGTAGGCCCAGAGATTTGGAACCCCCGTAACCGGCGTGTGCTTGCCGAAGACGTTTTGCCCCAAAAGGCCTGAGAGCGAGTGCACCGGATTGGTGGAGGCCAGGAGGGTGCGTTTGCCCTGCCCGGCGAACCACATCGCCGTGACGCCGGCCATCACTGTCTTACCTACCCCCCCTTTGCCACCGAAGAAAGTGTACTTGAGCCCAGGCTTTTCCGAAACAAAAGCTCGCATTGATTTCACGATCATCGCTCCCAACCTCCAAACATAAGCCGGGCCATCTTCTCGATCATGGGTAAGCCGGTCACGTCCCTCTCCAGCTCGGGTATTTGGGCCAATACCGATTTCCCGAAGATGTTATTGATCTCTTCCAGGTGCTGCTTCTGCATATAAATACGGTTTCTGAGGTATTCCGGGATGTGTTGGTTCAACAACTCTTTTGGCACCACGCTGTTCACGACGTACCCGCAGAGCGGCACGTCGAACTTAGCAAAGAGCTCCGCCGCCTTCCTGGTGTCAATGATGATCATCGCCTCCGGCACCACCACGAAGAAGAAGGCGGTCTTCACCTTGTCGGTCAAGATCTGAGAGGAGGCATTGATGCGACCCCTGATGTACAGAAGCTCTTTGAGGATCTTG
>JACQYG010000228.1 GCA_016208345.1 Chloroflexota bacterium | reverse complement strand
GGTCTTCTCCATGACGCTCCGGACCACGTCGGTGGTCCGCCGCAGGTTGCCGGTGATGGCATCCGGGAAATCCATGGTCACCAGGAGGCTGTAGATATCATCCATGTTTTGCAACACCTCTTCGCAACGCTCCGTTTGGCCCTGACGTATCCGATCCAGGATAAATCGCCGCAACTCTCCCACCGCCTCTCCCAGCCCGTTCAAATAAGCGGCGTCCTCCACACCCAGCTCAACCGGATCCGGCAGGGCCTCTCGACGCACCAGTGCGAACAAGGCACTGGCTTCCGCGAATTCCTTTAACGCCTCTTGTACGTAGCCGGCGTGATACAGGTCGGGGTGGCCGGACAGGTCAGAGCGCAATTGAGCCACATATCTTCGAGCATCGGCCAAAAGACTTGCCGCCTGGACATGTTCGCCCCGGTGCATAGACCGGATCGAGTTGGCGCAGAACCGCACCAGTTCCCGAGACATCAGAAGTGCCTTATCTCGCGCCTCATTCTTAACGATGCAGTTTACCCTTCTTTTATCGGCGATAGCGTTAAGGTTGTCCACTGTCGTGTCCTCCTGCTTTGAAATCTAATCCCCCCGGCGGAGCTTATAGGCCAAGTAGGCCACTGGCAAGAGCAAAAGGGAGCTGAAGATCACCACCGCCGCGCTGAAGAACAGGAGCGCGTTCAGCCGCTCCAGCACTAGGGAGATCCATCCGGCGATCTGGGCAAACAAGGAGCTGCTCAGGATTCCTAGCCGCCATGTGTTCTCGGCGTAGACCGCGAGGACGCCGGCTCCAACGAAAATGAGGGCGTCAACGAGCACGTGTGACAGGTCAATGGGGCTGGGAGCGATGCCATAGCTTAAAGAAAAAGCCAGATAGAGAAAGAGCCAGGTCTGCCAGTGCCGGAAATCGGCTCGCCCGAATATGCTGCGCACCAGTTCCGCCAGGTCCATGGCAGTGCGGCCCAGATCGCTGAGCGCCGGGCGCAGGTGCACCGGTGCCAGGGCTATACCGGTGTGGCTGAAGAAGTATCGGCTGAGCAAGTAGAGCACCAGGGCACTGCCCACAAATGGTGCTAGCGAGACCAGGTTCCGGCGGAAGATGTCAACCTTGGCGTAGGTGACCCAGCCCACCACGCCGTTCTTCTGAGGGGAGAAGAGGCGGAAATCCCGGACTTTCACGCCGGTGAGGAGGCAGGCCAACAGATGGCTTAACTCGTGGATCACGGTCCCAGGCAAGATGAAGAGATAGAAGAGAAAACTGTTGAAATCGGAGAACGAAAGGGCCGCGCACAGGGGTACCAGGCCAAAACGCAAGACGATATGACTCAGCACGTACAGCACCAACATCAGCACCAGGGTAGTTATGCCGTCGAAAAGCAGGTTAGTGAGTGCCATGGCGGCATTTTACCCCATATCCTGGGGCAGCGCAAGGCTGGCCGACGGCGGGTATGCGGCGCTGGTCCCGCCCGCCGCTCTCACTTGAGCTTGCCTCTTTCTTCCTCAGTCAACACCCGAGCCGCCTGCCTGATGGGATCGTAGTCCGAATCCCTGGCCAGGGCAAAGCCCTCGGTGCCAATGGCCTCCTTCAAGGCCTTCTTGCCCTCCGGCGAGCTCACGACTTTGACCAGGGCCTCCGTTAGCTTGTCTTTCACCTCCTTCGGCAGGCCTTTGCGTACCGCCACGTTGTCGTTGGGGATCCAATCGGTATAGGCGATCACCTTCGTCTTGGCCATGATGTCGGGAAGCGTCTTTTCCAGCGTGGTGCGGGCCTCCTCGTATATAGCGCCGGCATCCACCTGCTTGTTATAGACGGCAATGATCACCTTGTCGTGACCACCGGCAAAGACGATGTCTGAGAAGTACTTCTCGGGAACGTACCCCTTGGAGACCAACAAGGCCTTGGGATACAGGTAGCCGGAGGCAGAGGAGGACTCCACAAAAGCGAATTTCTTTCCCTTCAGGTTCTCCAACGAGTTGAGCCCGCTGTCGGCCCGGACGATGATCTGCCCGCGATACTTCGTGTTGCCGTACTGGACAGAGGTGAGGATCACCTCGGCGCCGAACTTGTCGTGAGCCAGGACGTAGGCATAGGGGCCGTACCAGGCCACATCCACCTTATTGGCCCCCATGGCCTCGATGGTTGCCGCATAGCTGGTGGGCACGGAAAAGTCTATCTTGTAGCCGCTTTCCTTCTCCACCAGGTCCACGAAGGGCTTCATGGTCAAGAAGAGTTTCTGGGTCTCCAGGTACGGCACGAAGGCCATCTTGATCGGGCGCTCCGGGCTGCCGATAGGCTTTTCGCCCGGACCACACCCGGCAAGCAACCCGGTGGCTGGGATCACCAGAAGAACAAGGGCGAGTGATAGAAGTTTCGCTTTCATCTCCTTCTCCTCTGAACGTGCTGGCTTCAACGATGATGCCGCTTCTTCGGCGGCCAGCATCATCGAACAGGGATTCTCTTGGGGCATTCATGCCGGAAACAAAGAAGCGTTGCCGTCCATCTACGGAGCGGCAACGCTGTCAACTTAGGCAGCTTCCCTGCGCTGGCATTACCCAGATCAGGTTCCAGGGGTCTGTGGCCGGGCCACACTCTCAGCGCGCCGCGCTCCCCCAGCTATTATTCATCTGGGCTTATTATATCCCGCCTGGACCGGACAGTCAAGCCCGGCGCTTGTTCGGCCCGCCCCTTTATGCTATACTTTCGTCATTTGGTGGCTGGAGTCACAAAATGGATGAAGCCGATATGCTGTCCTCGGCATTGCTGGAGGCCTTGCCCTACATCAATTACTTCGCCGGCAAGACCCTGGTCATAAAGGTGGGCGGGAGCACCCTGGGCTCAGGCGATACCACTTTGCAAGACATAGTATGGCTCAAGAGCCTGGGGATCGAGCCGGTGATCGTCCACGGCGGTGGCGCAGACATCAACCTGTGGCTGAAGCGGCTGGGGGTAGAGTCTCGTTTCATCCAGGGCCTGAGGGTAACCGACGAACCCACCATGGAGGTGGTCCGGATGGTGCTGGTGGGAAAGGTGAACACCGAGCTCATATCGGCCATCAACGCCCTGGGCGGCAGAGCATTGGGGATCTCAGGACTGGATGGAGGCCTGATCCAGGCTGAAATAGAGGACCCCCAGTTGGGTCTGGTGGGCAGGATAACTGCCATTAACCTGGAGTTGCTCAACACCATCGTCGGCGCCGGCTACATCGTGGTCATCGCGCCCATCGGTACCGGGCCTGCCGGCCAGCCCTTGAACCTGAACGCCGACACGGTGGCCGGCGAGATCGCCCGAACCCTGAGAGCGGAGAAGCTGATCGTGCTCAGCGATGTGGCCGGCATCCTGGACTCCAATGGCCAGTTGCTCTCCCACATCTCCGCCGCCCAGGCTCAGGAGTTGATCCAGAGCCAGGCGGTGTCGGGCGGCATGATACCCAAGGTGAGGGCCTGTCTCCAGGCCCTGGAGGGGGTCAAGCGCACCCACATCATTGACGGCCGGGTGCCCCATGCTTTGATCCGCGAGCTCTTCACCGACCGTGGCGTGGGCACTATGATCACCCAGGTCGTGCCCAACGGCCTGGCCCCGTCCAAAAACATCGAATATCTTCTGGACAGCATGAAGAACAAGCGTGGAGGGGCCAAGTGAGCGCCTGGCGCGAG
>JACQYG010000221.1 GCA_016208345.1 Chloroflexota bacterium | reverse complement strand
AATGCCCAGGGTTTCGGCCTCGGCTGCCATCTCTTCGACGATTGCCGCGGCTTGTTGATTAACGCTGATCATGGACCCTCCCAGGCCAGGATCTCCCCTTTCCCAAAGGCTGTCAGGTCACCGCAGTAGCGCCGATAGCGCCGCTCAAACCACTCCTCCGCGATCTCCTGGCCCAGGCTACGCAACTCCCGCAGCAACAGGCGCAGGAAAACCGGGCGGTAGGTGCACGCATACCGGAAGGTGGGCAACAGCTTGGGCGTTTGATAGGTGATGATACTGCCTCGTTTCATTCCCGCGCCGGCCCGCTCGCCCAGGTTGCCGAAGACCAAAATGGAGCCGGCGATCATGAAAGCGCCGGTGAAGTCCCCGGTGTTGCCACCGACGACGATCACGCCCCGTCGCATAGCGCTCCCGACCTCGTTGCCGGCGCTGCCGGCTACGACGATCAGGCCCCGGTTCATGCCTTGGGGGCTGCCCCGATACGCGCCCCCCAGACCATGCCCGGCGTTCCCCCGGATGTAGATCTGGCCGCCGCGCATTTCCGCGCCCGCCCAGTCGCCGGCGTTGCCATGAACCCCGATCCGGCCGCCGCTCATGGCAGCGCCCAGATGCATGCCCGCGTCGCCGTGCACGGTGATCTGGCCCTGGGTCATGCCTGCGCCGATCAGCTTTACCCGCGCTAGATCTCCCTCGATGGCAATGTCGGGCGTGCCATCGCCGCTGACCGCGAAGAAGTCACCCAGGGCGGCTTCTTGGTTGCCGTGGTGCACCGGCAGGGCCTCGATTTCGGCGCTGGTCTTGCCGACGAAGCGGTCCGGCGTAATGGCCTCGGCCTCCAGCGGCACGGCCGGCCAAGTCTTGAGCCTCAAAGTCGTCATCGCTAACTAGCCCTCCATGACCCGGCGCAGGTGGATCTGGAACTGGCCCAGAGTGCCGCCATAGTTGCCGGCCGAGATGCGTCGGATGCCCGGGATACACGCCGCCCGGATGCCCAACCGGGTGGCCTCCTCCACCGCCGGCAGGTCCAGCCCGTCGATGACGATTTCCAGGACGCAGTTAACTCCCTCGGGCAGGGCTGTTTCCACCACCCCGCGCAGTGTGGGGCAGAAGGCGTCGTTAGTCGAGGCGATCAGGAACTTGTACTTGGAGCGGGTCTTGCTGCCGCTACGAACGATCCCACCTGGGAAGGGCATCACCATCCCACGCACCCGCTGCATCGCCTCAACCGCCCGCTCGGCCGCCTCCAGCGTCACGTCTGGGCCCTCACCCAGGATCAGGAAGTTGCCACCGCCCACCGAGCGTTGCATGCCAAACTTCTCCTCGATCAGGAACTCGCCCTCCATCACCGGGATGCGCCAAAACCGCCGGCCCCCCAAGAGCTTGCTAGCCTGGTAGCCATCGCCGAAGTAGCGGAGCTGCCCGCCGACAGGCAGCACGTCCGGGCTTTCAAGGCCGTTGAAACAGGCCGTGGTCGGGCAGGTCATCACGCATTGCCCGATGCGTTCCATCAACCGCTTAGGCAGGTCGTCCTTCGACGGGGTAAATAGCAGCACGCTGACGCCGGGGCGACCATCCGGCGTGTCCGTGACCTCGCTTTCAATGCCCGCCTCGCACTTGCAGCCGATGACCGAGGTGGCGAAGCCGGTCATTTTGATCGCGGCCGTCATAGCCCACTGGCGGTTCTTGGCCGTAATAATGACCCGCGTGCCCCACATCTTGAAGGCTTCGGCGAAGGTGTCCTCGATCTCCACACCGTTGATGTACATCGTATCACTCCGTGAAGGGGCGACCACGACCACCAGAGGTGGGGATGAGGGATCGCCCCTGCACTCACCGCAGAGAGCGCGGAGAACGCAGAGAATAAAGTGGAAATCTCAGCGGTCTCTGCGTGCTCTGCGGTAAAGTTACTACCATGTGAGCGGGCGGTGCCTCGATGCCCACCCTGGAATCCTCCCTATGTCATTCACGCACACAGGAGACTGCTACGCGGTGTGGCAGATAATGGTCAAACTGCACCGGGTAGTTCTCGAATGACACGGTGTAGTACTTCTCGAAGTCGTCGCGGATAGCCGACTCAATCTGCCGGTCGTAGCCCGGCGCGACGTAGAAGGTCCGGCCCGGTTTGTCCTGGACGATACGGCCGTCTTGGGCCACGATCTCCCCGGCCTTGATGACGTAGCGGGGACGGGCAAACATCTCCTTGGGGTCCGCGGCCTTGGAGTAGATGGCGATATCGGCGTCGGCCCCTGGTCCCAGGTGGCCCTTCTGGCGCAAGCCCAGCGCCCGGGCCGGACCCGCCCGCGTGATGATGGCGATCTCGAACAGGCTGTATTCGCGATGCAGATCTTTGAGGCTGCTACGCTTTTGCGCCCCCCGGTGCACCCCTTCCAGCACTTCAGCGCGGTGGTCGCGATCCAGCAACAGCTTGATGATGTCCGGATAAGCATGGAACGGCCCGCCGTTGGGGTGGTCGGTGGTCAGGAACACGCGCCATGGGTCCTCGATCAACAACGCCAGCTCCAGCCCGACCGCCCATTGGACCGCGTTGACGGCGTTGCGCTTGCTGAACCGGTATGGCACAATGCCGGCGCTAGTCTCCATCTCCACGTCACAATTGACCCATTTATGGCCGGAGAGCTGGTACAACCGGTATTGCCACGGCCCATCGGCCGTCATCGTAGTCACCGGCCCGAAAACCACCTGGCCCATGTCTACCGTGACATTTTTGTGTTCGTTGACGTAGGCTGCCAGCTCCGGCGCGCCAGAGTGGAAGTCACCCCAACCGGTCCCGCCGTAGCCATTGAACTGGGCATGGGTGACGTGGATGGGCAGATCGCCGACCGCCTGCATGGTCTGCAAAGTGATCTGGGCGTTGCCGGGCACCCCCAGGTTGTTACAGTGGACGTGGATGGTGTGCGGCAGCCCCAGCTCTTGCTGCACGCGAGCCAGGTTGACCACGATCTGCCGGGGGGTGACCGGGAAAGTGTCGGCCGGGTCGTCCAGGCTGTTCACGTTCCGGCCCCACTTCCACGTATCCACACCCGCCGGATTGACGATCTTGATGGCATAGCCCCCGGTGGCCTCCAGCAGCCAGGCCACATAGTCCTTGAGCCTGGCAAAGTCCCCTTCGGCGATGAACTTGAGGACAAAGTAGTTGTTGCCCATCAGCACGAAGAAGCCCTTGTCGAGAATCGGGATGTCGTTGAGCTCCTCGTGGACGTGCCGGGCGCCCAGCGGCGGGCCGGCTGCCTCCATGACTGTGGTGTAGCCCAGTTGGGCGAAGTGGTAGCCGGTGGCAAAGGTGGAGGGGACGGTATGGCCGACCCCGGAACGGGTGAGCGGCGTACGCGGAATGGCCATTTCCCGGTGATCCTCGGGCCTCATCTTGCGGCCGGCGTTCACTTTGCCGCCGGCGACGTGGGCGTGGAACTCAATGCCGCCGGGCATGACAACCATCCCCTGAGCGTCAATGACCTTACCGTCCGGCGCCTCGGAAACAATCTTGCCGTCCGCCGCGCAAACGTCCCGCACTTCGCCGTTGACTCCGTTCAGGGGATCATAGACTTCGCCGTTAATGATTCTGAGCACCCGTCATCTCTTTTAGCTGCTTTACCGCAGCACGCAGAGACCGCAGAGAAATTATAGAGATCTCTGCGAGCTCTGCGTTCTCGGCGGTAATCCTTGATTTACGCTCTATGCTACACGTCAGTTCCTCGCGCGCAACTGGGTGACCCGCTCCACGATGCGGCCGAGTACCTCTTCGTCGCTAGGGTAGGGAGAGGGCAGGAACTTGCGCAGGCGCAATGGCACGTTGTCCATGCGGTAGATAGTTCCCTCGGCGCTGATACCGGCCGGGGCGGTAGTAATGACCACTCTGGCAACTTTGGTGGTTTCGCTCCCGTGGGTGTCCAGCGCTACCGTGGGAATCTGCGCCAGGCGCCGCGCGGCCACCCGCGGCAGGGTTGCCACCGGGTCCGAAGCCACGATCAACGCCGCGTCAGCCTCGCCGCGGCCCAGGACATCCACCGCCGTGAACTCGCCCGGATTGAAGCGGGGATACCCGCGGCTGAAATTAACACCGAAGGGATAGCCCGTCTGCCAGGAGAGTACGTTGTCAATGCCGGTCACGTTGCCATGTCCGCGCATTGGGATAACGGCGAATTTGGTGTGGGCGTAGAGATCACGCACCAGCATAAACGCGGCGGCGGTGTTCATCTGCTTGCCCCGGCTTTGGGTCAGGCCCTGGCCCACAAACAGTACACCGAACCGGCACGACTTCATCCGCCCTGCCAGGTCCTGGAGCTGCGCCAGCGTGAGGCCCGTGTCCGCCACGGCGCTCTCCTCCAGATCGAGACCGCGGATCAGGGCGCGCAAAGCCCACAGGCACTCGAAGTCCCGGCCCGGCTTGATCTGCAGGAAGATGTCGGCGGCGCGGGCGCTGGCCGTTGGTCGCACGTCCACCAGCACCACCGTGCGGTCCTTGCGTCCGCGAGGGATGAACAAGCCCTTAGGCGTGACCGCGTAGCGTGCGAAGTGCAGCGGGTGAGACTCGGCGGGGTTTGACCCCCAGTAGATGAGCAGATCCGCCCGATTTTTCACCTCGCCCAGCGTGCAGGTTGGTTCACCGACGACTTGCATTGCGATGCCCGATGGGCCGTGGCACACCGAGGTGCAGCAGTCGATGGTCGCCCCCAGCAGGTCTGCCAGGGCAACTGCCTGGCGTTGGGCCTCGCAATAGGTGCTGCTCAGGCCGTAGATCAGGGGGTAGCGCGCCTGGGAGAGAATCTGCGCCGCGACCTCCACCGCCTCCTCCAGGCTGGCAGGCTGACCATCTATCAACGCCGGCGGCTGGTCGGCCTCCGCGCTGTGGCCAAGTAGCCAGGCCCGCCCCAGGGCACAGGCCTGTTTGACCCCCGTTACACGCCCGTCTTCCAGCGTCACCGTCAGGTCATCGCACACGCAGCCGCAGAAAGCACAGACGACGTGGTCAATTTGCATTCTTTTTCCTTACATTGCCCCCGCACCCCTGGAAGGTGTGCGGGGTGGGTCAGCTGATCCGCTCCATCTCCACCTCAAGCCCTTTGGAGTCGGGCATGCCAGAAGCGTGGGTTTCGGCTCCGATCAGACAGCTCGACAGGGGGCCGTAGGCGATGAACGCCATGCCTTCTGGCAGTTCGGCGCGCCGGCACTGGACGGTCGCTTCGCCATGTGACGTCTTAATCTTCACCAGGTCTCCATCGCACAGTCCCAAGCGGGTCATGTCCCCACCGTTCATCTCCACGGTGGTGACTGCCTCCCGGTACTCAGAAGAGTCTTTGCCCTTGTTCAACCCGGTGCCCTGCTTCAGGCTGCGGCCGGTGATAAGGGTCAGCTTCCCGTCAGGCATAGATCTCTCCTTGGAGCGCCTTAGCGTGGGCGACTAAGCTGGCAAAGCAGGCGTCACGCGTGGGCTCACAAGCCAGCACGGTGCAGATCGGCCCACCCTGAGTCAGGCTCTCGCCTGGAAAGGGCACATCTCGGACCCCACGCTCCGGCCAGTCCCGCGTATCCGGCGCCCGGCCATCTCTCTCAGCGTACAGGATCGCCTTGCCATGGAAACGCGCGCTGGCCAGCCCACCAGCCAGAGCCAGGTCGAAATCCGGCAGCTCCCCCTGTATGACAGCCCGCACGTGCAGGTCGAAGATGGACAGGCCGTAAGCCCGTTCGACCAGTTCCATCGAGGCCGAATAGCGGGGGTTGACCTCCAGCGGGTAGACCTGTCCGTCGTTGAGCACGAAATCCAGCCCATTGACCCCCACCAGGCCGAACTCCCGGGTCAGGCTGCCGGCGATCTGCCGGACCTGGGCCAGCAGCGTTGTCTGCCCTGCCTCGTCTTCTACGATCAGAGGCAGGATGTTCCCGCAATAACGGAACCTCCCGCTGGCGAACTCCGGCAGGCCGATGAGTTGCTCCGTCAGCCCCAGGACCACGCACTCCCGGCCATCCGCCACAAACGAGGCCGAGCAAGCTGTCCCCCGGACGTACTCCTGCAGAATGAACCCTTTTCCCGGCGGCTGGTCCTCCGGCCAGAAAGAGATGCTGTGACCGCCCCCGCTGCGGACCGGCTTGCGCAGCCAGCGGCGTGGGGCATCGCGGGGGGGACATTGGCCCTCGTAGATCGTCTCCGGCACCGGGATCCCCTGCCGCCGGAGGAAACCGAAAAAGGTGGGCCAGTGCCGCACTCGGGCGAGCACGGCGACGCTGTTGCCCAACAGCCGGGGGCGTTTCCCCTCTCCGGGGCCGGCAGCAAACCTCGCCACCACCTCGGGGTGGTTCTCCAGGTTAGATGTGTAAGCCACGGCCTCAAAGGCCAAACCCTGACTAGCGGTATAGAGCGCCGCTGAACTGAAGGGGAGCTCAAAGTCCCGCTTCAGGGAGTAGTTCTGGCACCAGCTCTTCTGATCATAGTCGCCGAAGTAGTCCAGGGTGATGAAGTCGTAGCCGGACGCCCTGGCCGACTCGGCAATGGCTCTGGTGCTGACCCCGGTGATCAGGATGCGCATCCAGCGCGCTCAACCAAGGTATTTCTGTTTGATCGCTGCGCTGTCGCGGACGTGAAGATGGTCGAGGACGGTGCCCGCCGCGCCGCGAATCTCCATCACATCTACCAGCCCAGCATATAGCCCGCCAGCCAGGCCGTCGGCGATGAGGGCGGCGCCCTGAGCAGCCTCCTTGGCCACCTGGGCGAAGCCCTCCACCCGGCGCACGGGACCGAAGGTCGAAAGCCTGCGGGTTAGCTCCTGGCGGATCTTCTCCGTGCGGCAGAGCCGGCCCGAGATCAAGATCTCCCGTGGGTTTGGCACCGTCACCAACTCTGCGGCCACGCTCTTGACCACACCTTCCATGAGGGCTTCCCAAGCCATTCGGGCGCGTCCGTCTCTCTCGGCCAGGTCGGCAAAATCCTCCGGCGACAACTCCGGGCGGCCGGCCACGTAGGCCGCCCCACCGGTGAAGAGGAGCTCTTTGTGAAAACCACCCAGCAGGTAGGCCAGCTCTGCATCCATGCTGCCCAGGGAGTAGTAGCCCGGACCACCCACCGTCCCGCCCAGGCCGTCCACCACCTTGCCCCCGGCCACGGCCATCACCGCGGTGTAGGCCCCGCCCACCTCGGCGAAGATGAAAGAGGTCTCCTGATAACTGATGCCGTAATGCCGGGCCTGGTCGTAGATGCCAAGCGCCAGGCAGCAGAGCTTGTCGGCAGTGCCCATGTCCAGCTTGTTGGCCTTACGGTGCTCTGGCACCGTAGGCAGGTGGATCACGCCGGGGATGAAGAGAAGGGGCAGCCCGCTGACTTTCATCAGGGGGATCATCTTGCCCATCCCGCCCAGCACGGGAATCCTGCCCCGTTCGCGCTCGTCTACCAGGGTGAAGAGGAAGCGCTCCTGATCCCCGAACTTTTCGATGGGCACCAGGGGCAGGCCGTAACCAGACGGGGCGGCGATCAAGTCCACCGGCTGAGCTGATTGCAGCAGATCAATCAATGTCTGGGGGTTGGCAGCGAACTCTGGCGAGGGCAGGCTAGTGTCCAGGAACACCCGCCCATCATCCAGCCCGCACACGTCGAAACTCACTGTCCCAGGATCAATGCCGATTGTCCTTGCCATGCTGAATCCTCCTTGTGGGCTATTTCAGCGGCCATTCTACGGACCCCAACCGGGATCACCCTAGATCCGCTCTCCAACCAGTTCCCCGTTGACCTTGACCAGCTTGAACCATATCTTGCAGAAGGGGCACTGGATGACGTCCCCTTCCCTGGCACTGGCGCTCAACTCGACGTCCCTCAGGCAAACCGGGCACTCGACCACTGGTCCCCTCCCGGCTTAGGCCGCCAGCGGCGTGCCTTCATAACGCCTTGCCGATCTCGTAGATCTCCTCGACATCCAGGACCAGGTCGCTAGCCTCGAAAAGCTTGGCCACTGCGGCTCGGTGGATCTTCATCTTCAGGCCGCCGATACCTATAGCGCCGAAGGCTAGCTTGCCTTCCCGCTCCTTACCGTCGTCGGTCGGCTTGATCCCTCCGATGCCGGTGGGCGGCACGGCGTTCACGTCGGCGATCACCTCGACGCTGGGGGAAGCCGCCCAGAGCTCCTTCTTCACCAGCTCGACCCCGGCTGCGCCGGTGGTCAGGACGATGTGCGTGCCTTCCAGAGCCCGCACGCTAGCCGCATCGTCCCTAACCTCCAGGGGGGTTACGTCCAGGTTAAAGCGCTCCCGAATAGGCTGGCTTGTGCTCTGGGCGCGGTCCAGAGCACGGGAGGTGATAGCGACCTGGCAGCCTTCCTTCGCAAGCAGGGTGGCGGCACGAATCCCAACCGGGCCAGTGCCGGCGAAGATGACCGCGCGCTTGCCCGCCACCGGCACCGCGCGGACGATCTTCAAGACAGCAGCGGCGGCGGTGGTATTGGACCCATTGGGGTCGGCCATCACTGACACGCGCACCGGACCGAAGAAAGCATCCAGCACGGCCTTCAGCATCGCCTCACCCACCGGCACCGACGAACCACCGATGAAGATTGCAGTATTCTTAAGTGCCTCGCCGCCGCGGGTGAACATGCCGCCATAGACCAGATTGCGCACGTCTTCCAGAGTGACCCCGCCGTAACCGAGCACGTGGTCCACCCCAGCGTCGTAGGCGGTGATGCAGTCAAAGGAGCTGGCAAACTTGTCACTGTCCATTTGGATCAGCAGTTTCTCCATGACACTTTCTCCTTTCGCATGAATTGCTTCAGGATGTCTTCTGCCTGGTCACTTCCTACGCCATTATCCTCCGGTCACCGATCCTTAATAACAATAGACATTGCCGACTCAAAAGAATTATAGCACCGATGAGGATAAACAACAATCGTCCCTCCGGTTTACGTGGGCGTCAGGCGCTTCCTGTCACCAGCCCGCCATGGACAATGGGTGGGAAGCAAGGGGTTGTGATGTACTGTGTGGGCATCACCCAGCAGGCACCATTTGCATCTTTGCTGGGTGTTTCTTGATCTGATCGGTGGTAGAGCACGGGGCGCATCCCCGCATCGTGGGATGCGCCCCGTACGTCGAATCCTAACGCGCCAGCGCTAGACCGCCACGTCCCACTGGCACAGACCCTTGGCCTCTCCCACTGGCACAGGCCCTTGGCCTCCTTGCCGAAGGCCTTCATGTAGGGCACGTTGCGCTTGATCAGGGTGGTCGTCGCGCAGTCCTTGCACGTCCGGACCGGCGCAGCCACCTTGGTCGGCGACAGTGCGATGATGTTGGTCATGAGCGTCGCGGTGACGCACTCGGTGGTCAGGAAGCACGGGTAGTCGGACAGGCTCATCAGGGCCGCGAAGCGCTGGGTGATGGCGCAGGCCGGGTAGGTGTAGCGCTGCGGGTTCATGATGACCTCGTGCTTGTCCACCGGGCTGAGGTCAACCGGAATACCCTTGATCTTGGCACCGCCACCCTTCGGCTCGATCTCCAGGATTTCCTCACCGCGCTTCAGGATGTCCATGAAGTCGGCGTTGTGCAGCTCGTCCGCTTCTCCGCGCCCAGGGTTCATGGCCGCGTAGTTGTGGAAGCGCTTGTTGAACAGGTCGATCACCATCGGCACGGTGAAGGAGTCGAGCCACAGGATGTAGGCCACGGCGCAGGCGGCCGCGCCGGTGGCGACGCCCAGCACGTCCCACTCGCTCTTGTAGGCGTCCAACTCCAGGCCCTTCCGCAAGGTGTTCTCGTACACCCTGGTGACGGCCTCGTAGATGCCGAACACCATGTCGTCCTTGAACATGTTGAAGGTCGCCGGGCCGAGGTGGTGGCCGACGTCGCCCACGCAGTAGGCCGGAACGGTCACGATGTTGCCCGGATGCACCCCCGCCTTGACAGCGGCCAGGATATAGGGCTTCATCCGTTCCTTGTACTGCTTCATGTACTCGGTGGTGTCGAACGAGGTGTGGGGGCCGTGCCCGCCCAGGTTGTGCGTCTTCATCAACTGCGTCTGGGCCGCCGACGGCTCGCGGTAGATGAACTGCAGCATGTCGATCTCGGCCTTCTCGGCCTCGGCCACGGTCTTGCCCGCCTGCAATGCGGCCCGGAAGGCCCCTCCCAGGCCGTACGAGGTGTTCATGCCCCAAGACTTAGCGGCCAGGATGGTGCGCTTGTGGTCCTTGGGGATGTCCAACCCACGCAGGATGCGGTTCACCACGTTGGAGGTCGAGCCGACGGAGAAGGCGAAGTCCACGACGCAGGTCGGGCCATACATTCCGCCGTAGCGGGCGACCGCCTCACGGCCGATGAGGGCCCGGTTCTCGGCGATGGCATCGATGAACTTCCACATCGACGCCTTGAAATCCTTGTCCTCGTCGTAGAGGATCTCCAGGATGGGCGGCGTCTGGTAGTGCTCGACGAACGGGTCATCCTCCGGCCGGATGGTGCCGTTGACGGAGATCTTCGTGAAGATATCGTAGTGGGCGTTCACCGACTGAACGTGCAAGTCGAACACTTCCTTCGACTGCCCAGCGCCCGGCTTCATGCCATTGACGGCATCCACATAGGGCTTGGCATCGGTGAACACGAAGGGGCCACCACGCTTCCTTCGAATGACCTCCAGGTCTGCGTCGGCTGCTGCAGCCGACTCGTTGATCATCTTCGTGTAGATAGCCTTGTCTGCCATTTGTCTCACTCCTCTTGTGACATCCGATCTGGGTCTGCTCTGATCCGCGATCTAGATCTGTT
>JACQYG010000220.1 GCA_016208345.1 Chloroflexota bacterium | reverse complement strand
CGCTCTTTCAACCCCTTGGCCCGGGCCGTGGTGATAAACTGCTGCCCCAGTACATCCAGCAGGTTACCTCGCATGATGCGAATGAGTTCCGCCGTCCCCCCTAGGCCGAGGATGAGCACTGGAGCCCAGAGGTGGTTGAGCAGGTCGAGAAGCTTGGGCACGCCCCAAGGTGCTCTCTCCATGCCAGGGGAGAAGAGACCGCTGGCGGACATGCCCAGGGCGAGGGTAGCAAAGACCAGGTAGACCAGGGCCAACATGAAGTCGGGGACAGACAGCCCTAGGAATCCCAGGAGGGTCAGTGCGTTGTCGCTCGGGGAATACTTGTGCGTGGCAGAATAGACGCCGATAGGGATGGAGACAACCCACATGAAGACCAGTGCCAGCCCGGAAACTAGTAAAGTCAAAGCCAGCCGGTCGGCGATGAGGTCCCAGACCGGGGCATTCCACTCCAGGGAATAGCCGAAGCCACCACGGGGGAAGCCAGATATCCATTTGAGATATTGAATGTAGAATGGCTGATCCAGCCCATATCGGTGGCGCAGGCCTTCCAGGGTCGCCGCGTCCTGGCCTCCACCCGATGCAGCTATCTCGGCTTGCAGCGAGGTTATGAAATCGCCGGGGGGCAACTGGATGATAATAAAGGTAACCACGGACACAACGAAGAGCGTGGGGATCATGACCAGGATGCGTCTTAGAATATACGCGAGCAACGTGGGACTCTCCTTAAACAAAACTGGAGGGGCCCGTCTCCTACGAGCCCCTCCAGCTCTGACGCATCACTTCTCGAAGTAGAACTGGGGCGGGTCGAGAGTGCCGGGGCTCATGATGATCCAGTCGGTGGTGAAGTCCTTCGGTACGTTCTTCAAGTTGTCCTTGACGACGACGACATTCGGCACCATACCGACAGTACCGTTGACCCACAGGTTTTCGCCGGCCATCTTCACTAGCTCCTTGCCGATCTTCACCTGCTCCTTTGGGTCCACGGTCACCTTGTACTTGTCGTAAAGGTCCATGGCCTTCTTGAACTCTTCCGGTGGCTTCTCGCCCAGTTTGCCGCCACTCTTGTACCAGATGCCGAAGAGCGGCGCCATCCAGGACCGTTCGTCGAAGGGGAAGATATAGATGGGGTCCACCATGGGCACCAGGCCGCGGTCTGTGGTCCACGTCGCCACCTGGACCTCGTTGGCGCAAGCCCTGGGCCAGTAGATCTCGCGCGTCATGGTCTTAAGGGTCACCTTGACTCCAACGGCATTCCAGGCCGCTACCACCAGCTCCATCTCGTCTGCCATGCTCTTCTCCCAGACCATGCCCTCAACGGTGATCTCCAGGCGGGTGCCATCTGGTTTGGTCCGCCAGCCATCAGGGCCCTTCTTCAACCCGATCTCGTCGAGAAGCTTATTGGCCAAGGCGGGATCGTACTGGGCATTCAGATCCTCGAGTTCTGGCTGGTAGTAGGCTGAATCGTGCACAACGGTGAAGTTGCGCGGTTTGCCCAGGCCGAGGTAGGAGGCCTCGTTGATCTTCTTCCGGTCTATAGCTACCGACATGGCTTGGCGGAACTTCTTGTTCTGGAAGATCTGGCGCAGCGACTGGTCAGCAATGGACTGGTTGAAGAAGAACCCCAACTTGGAGGGAATGGCATCCGGCCACGTGAGGATGTGGTAGCCATACTTCTTCTCGTTCTGCTTGAAGATCGGGTAGTTGGCAAGGGCCATGCGGCGGAACTGGAAATCTATCCCGCCCTCGATGGCCTTGAGGTTAAGCGCTGCGTCACTCTCGAACAAATCAAGGGCGATCTCGTCTATGTAGGGGAGCTGGTTGCCTGCCGGATCCACCTTCCAGTAGTAAGGGTTGCGCTTGGCTACAAGCTTGGTGGCCCCAGGTCCCCATTCCTTGATCTGCCAGGCGGTGAGGACTGGTCGCTCGGTGTTGAAGTCGAAGGCCTTGTCCTCAAAGAGCTTGTAGTCCTTCAACTCCTTGTTGTACTTGGGGTGGAACTGCTCCAGGTAGTGCCGGGGGGCGAAGAAACCGAAGCGCTCGAAGCCCAGGGGCCACTGGTTGCCATGGAAGGCCAGTCCCGTACTCAGGGCTATACCGTTGGCCTTGGCGAACTTCAGCTTGATGGTGTAGTCGTCCACTACCTCCAGCTCCATCGGCTTGCCTGCGACGACCCATTCAGCGTGTGGGCCTGCTGGCGTGATGTCCTTGTTGAGCTCGATGTCCTCCCACCAGAAGGTGATATCGCGTGTGGTAAAGGGTTTTCCATCGGACCACTTGATCCCCTTGCGCAGGTAGAGGGTCAGGATTTTGCCGTCCGCGGACCACTCCCACTTCTTAGCTAGGCCCGGTTGAATGGGATCTTTGGGATCGCGAGGCCAGCGGAGAATCGGGTCGTAGACCTGGCGCCCGTAGGCATGAAAGTCCTTGATGCCCGTGAACCCTCTACGCCAAGTGCCACCGTACTTACCGATGCTCTCGATGGGCTTGACCACCAGCGGCTCTTCCGGCAGGCGCTGGTCCACTGGCGGGAGCTTGCCGGCTTTGACCAGTTCGGCCAGCGTAGGCGCTTCCTTGTACTTAGACGGGGGTTGCGTCGGCGGTACGGTCGCTTCCGGAGGCTTGGTAGGTGCGGGGGTCGGTGTTGGGCCGCACGCCGACAAAACTAGCGAGAGGATCACCATGACGCTGAGCAACAGCGTCAGCCAGCGGAAATTCCTTGTGTTGCGGCTCATTTTGCTTTCCTCCTCATCGAGAATGATAAGACTGCCCCAATGGCCTGCTGCGCAGTCGACGCCCTGCATGGTTCAAGTGACTCACCGGACTCAGGACGCCCGGGGCAGGTCAGCAGGCGGCTCCGCCCCTTATAGTGTACTTGCGATAGTCTCGATTAACCACCTCCCTTCCTTTTTACTCTCTGGCTACCCTCACCAGAGCGTTCAGCGCTTCCGGTGGCGTTCCTGGACTGACACCCCCGCCGGCGGAAAGGATCAACCTACGCCCGCCGGTTTTACGCACACACTCACGGGCCCAGCCCTCCACCTGCTCCGGCGTACTACACGCCATCACGCTCAAGGGCGGCACATTGCCCATCAGCGCCACACCAGGCATCCTATCCGAAAGGGTGGCGATGTCCATCTCATGACTGAAGTTGAAGACGTCGAAGCCTAGGGTCGACATGGGCTCTACCAGATGAAGGCAGGGCATGT
>JACQYG010000219.1 GCA_016208345.1 Chloroflexota bacterium | reverse complement strand
GGTCACCCAGGGCTGCGTTCGGGGAGGTAAGCCAAAGGCCAATGCCCTCCGGTGACAGGACTTCGCTGGCCCTGTTAATCAACCTATCCAGGTCCTGGAGGCGCTGCCTGGTCAGGCCGCGCGGACTGGTCTTCCCGGTCTCCCACCGGGAGATGGTTCTCGAGGACAGTCCCAGGGCGGCGGCGAATCTACCTTGAGATATTCCAACCGCTTTGCGCAGTCGTTTGGCTTCGCTGGCATCGAAAGGGCTTGTCCTGACCCCTGGTCCAGGTGCCAGTCGCCTGCCCGGAGGCGCGGCTGTTCTCTCGTTCATAACTGGTGCGCCCCTTTCAGCCTGTAAGAGACGAGTATCTTGTTTTAATCATACCATATAATGCTGGAGTCAATTGCTGCTTGCGCTGCCGATGGTTGGAGGCTTGAGCAGTCCAGACACTACTCCCACTCAATAGTCCCCGGCGGTTTGGAGGTGATGTCGTAGACCACCCGGTTGATGCCCGACACCTCGTTGACGATGCGATTGGAGATGGCCGCCAGGACCTCCCGAGGCAGCTCGGCCCAGTCGGCGGTCATGCCGTCCTCGCTGGTGACAGCGCGCACGGCTACGGTGTGGGCATAGGTACGGCCGTCGCCCATCACCCCCACGCTCTGCACCGGCAAGAGTACGGCAAACGCCTGCCACACCTCCCGTTCCAGGCCCGCCTTCTGCACCTCCTCACGGACGATGGCATCGGCAGCCCGCAGGGTCTCCAGCTTCCCTGGCGTCACCTCCCCCAGAACCCGCACCGCCAGGCCCGGTCCCGGGAAGGGCTGGCGGTACACCAGGTCTTCCGGCAGGCCCAATTCCTTTCCCACGGCTCGCACCTCGTCCTTGAAGAGGTAGCGCAGGGGTTCGATCAACGTGAAGGGAAGGTCCGCGGGCAGGCCTCCTACGTTGTGATGGGCCTTGATACGGGCGGCGGAGCGGCGTTCCGGGGCGGTGCTCTCGATGACGTCGGGGTACAGGGTGCCCTGGGCCAGGAACTCGACGCGCCCTAACTTGTCGGCCTCCTCTTTGAACACGCGGATGAACTCGTCACCCACGGCCAGGCGCTTGGCCTCGGGATCGGTGATCCCGTTGAGCCGCTGCAAGAAGCGACCTGAGGCCTCGGCGTGCACCAGGTTGACCCGGAAATTGTCCCGAAAGGCATTTACTATGGCCTGGGCCTCGCCTCCACGCAGGAGGCCGTTGTCCACAAAGATGCAGGTGAGTTGGTCGCCCACGGCCCGGTGCAGCAGAAGGGCCACCACTGAGGAGTCCACCCCGCCGGAAAGGGCGCATACCACCTTGCCTTGCCCTACCTGCTGGCGAATGCGCTGGATGCTCTCTTGAATGAACGAGCCGGCCGTCCAGGTCCCCCGGCAGCCGCAGACGTCGTACGCGAAATTGCGCAGCACGTATTTGCCGTATGGTGTGTGGGCCACCTCAGGATGGAACTGGATTCCGTAGAGGTCTCCTCGGGCCATGGCCGCCACCGGGGTGTTCTCGGTCTTGGCCAGGACCACAAAGCCCACCGGGAGCCTGGTCACCTGGTCGCCGTGGCTCATCCAGACCGGCATTAGAAACGGCAGCCCCTGAAATAGTGGGCTGGAGGGGTCTTTGATCTCCGCCAGGGCCAAACCGTATTCTCGTTTGCCCGACGGCATCACCTGGCCCCCGAGCTGTTGGGCCATGAGTTGCATCCCATAGCAGATGCCCAGTACCGGGAGCTGGCACCGGAAGACGTATTCTGGCACCTGGGGCGCCCCGGGCTCGTAGGCAGAGGCCGGGCCCCCGGAGAGGATGATGCCCTTGGGCGAGAGGCGCTCCAACTCTTCCTGGGGGGAGTCGTACGGCAACAGCTCGCAGTAGACGTGCCACTCCCGTACTCGGCGCACGATGAGCTGGGAGTACTGGGAGCCAAAGTCCAGCACAACTATCGCCTCGGTGGGCATGGCGGCTCTCCCTCAGTGGGCAAAGACTATCTGGTGGTCGTCCATCCGTTCGATGACCACCAGGGACTCGATGGGGACGTTCAGAGGGGACAGATGCTGGCGCCCACCCTCAAAGCTCTTCTCGATGACGGCGCCGATGCCTACCAGGGAAGCGCCACTTTCCTGAACCAGCCGGGCCAGGGCGGCAATGGTCTGGCCGGTGGCCAGGAAGTCGTCCACGATGAGCACCCGGTCTCCAGGGCCCAGGTACTCCGGGGAGATGATGATGGGCACCAGGCCGCCCTTGGTGTGAGAGGGGGCGGTGGTCTCGTACACCTGGGACGGCATGGTGATGGGCTTGGCCTTGCGCGCGAAGACCAGGGGCACCTGCATAGCCAGGGCGGTGAGCACGGCCGGCGCGATGCCGGATATCTCCACGGTGAGCACTTTGTTGGCACCGGTATGGATAAAGCGGCGGGCCAGCTCCTGGCCAGCCAGGGGCATGAGGTGCAGGTCCACCTGATGGGTGAGAAAGCCATCGACCTTAATGATCACATTGCCAAGGTTACGCCCTTGCTCTCGGATCCGGTCTTTGAGCTCTTGCATCAATCGCCCTCCACGAACCATCCTATTTGATAGGGATTATATCACCGAGGGACTGCCGTTGGCAACGGCAGAGAACGATAGGTCACAAAATTTAAGCTTCGTTTCTTTACTAGGCGCCTTCGGAGGGTGAATTCTTAACAAATGAGGCAAGGTCTTACCGCGGAGACCGCTGAGGGCGCAGAGATAAAAGTTGATCCTCCCGCAGGTTCCGAACCTGCGGGAGGATCAAACAGAAGTGT
>JACQYG010000218.1 GCA_016208345.1 Chloroflexota bacterium | reverse complement strand
TGCCCAAAAGGTAGGTGGATATACTGCCGACCAGGAGCTCGTACAAGAGCCCACAGACGGCGATCACCAGTATTGAGGTGAATAGTGCCCCAACCTCGCGCTTGTCTTGGTCGATTCGGCCCATCCTTTAAGTCGAAAGGGGACAGGCCGAGTTGGCCTGTTCCCTTAGCACATGTCCTGGAGCCTCAGGCGGCCGCTACTTGCCGCCGGTGAACCCCCCGCCGGTAGAGGTGCGGCCACTGGGGCTGCCGATGCGCACAGAGGGCCCCCGGTAGTAGCCACCGGTGCCGGGTCCCGCGCCGACAGAGGGGCTGATGGTGCTGCAGGCGACGCATAGGAAAACAATGACCAGGAGGATCACGATGATCACGGCGATGGAGGCGCAGGAGAGCGAGCTGCCCTTGCGGCCAGGGGACGGCGGTGGGGCGACCGCGGCGGCCTCGGCCTGGCCGAAGGCCCCCATCACCTCGCTGTAGGAGAGCTGGCGTCCCTTGTAGAACTCGATCTCCTTCTCGGACCACTCGATGCTGTACTTGCCACCGTTCTCCCTGGCATCCAGATAGCTGATGGTTTCGCCGAGGCGTGCCTTCCAGGTGAGCTCGCCCTCTACGTAGTCGATGCGGGCCCGGCCCACCTCTTTCACCTCAGCCTTGCGACCCTCGGGCCGGATGGTGTCTCCTTCTTCCAGCCCCCGCGGGTTCGTGGGCTCGGTGGGAGTGAAGCTCTCCCAGAGGGTGATCTCCTCCTCGCCCTCGGTGAGCCACTTGTAGCGGCCCTCCTCGGTCATAAGGAGCCATTCGTCCCAGAACCAGGGGTCCTCCCGATAGCGCACCCGGCCGATGATCTGGTACTTCTCGCCCTGGAAGGTGCCTTCCATCCCCAGGCGCAGCGAGGAACGGGGTGGAGCAGCGTCTTTCAGCGCCCGGCCGATGACCGCGTACTGCGGGTCCGTCAGGTCCAGTTGTGCCCCACAGTGCTGGCACACCAGCACCTTGGCCTTGAGGGCGTTCTTGATCTCCAGGCTGGCGCCACAGCTCGTGCAGGCCAGTGTCTTGGTTTGTAATGGCACGGGGCACCTCCTGGGCCCTGGCCTAATACCAGCGAGCCCTAAACTTGAAGGTCGTGAAACTCCAGGGGTTCCCCGGTGGAGAGGTTGATGCCGCTTCGGGTGATGACGAGGCGGATGGCCTTTCCCCCGGCGTTCCCGTCGATGTATTGGATCTGCTCGCCGGGTCTGGCGGCGAACGATATCTCCCCCTCAGCCCCGGCCACCGAGCCGGTCCCCTTCTCGGTGATGAACACGCGCATCTGAGACACCGGCACCACACTGCCGACCGCTATGTCGCCGAAGGGGGGCAACGGAGAGGTGAGCCTGGTCTTGAAGACCAGGGTGTATTCGCCCTCGTCTTCCTCCAGCCAACCCACCTGGCCGTCGTCGAAGCGGAGAAACCATTCGTCCCAGAAGCCGCCCTCGTAGTTATAGCGCACCCGGCCCAGGGCCTTGAAGCGACGCCCGCGTACCGCGCCGGCCTTCCCCAGGGCCAGGCGAGAGCCGTAGTCCACCAGCTTGGCTGTCTTGCCAGTAGGGTCCACAGCATCGTCGTGGATGTAGAGTGTCTGCCCGCAGTACTGGCACACCACCAGGGTGGTGAAGCGGCTTTCCACCTCGATCGGTGCACCGCAGGCGGCGCAGTTCAGCGTTCTCTCAGCCATAGTCCCTCATAACGTTAAACGTTGAACGTCAAACGCGCCAACGTTCGTCAGTTAGCCCTTGATAGCGCCAGCGATGATTAGTGCCACCCCCAACACAAAAGCGCCCACTGAGACGCCCACGGCCACGTTCTTGTCCTCAAAGATGGCCTTGTTCATGTTGAAGTCGAAGATCTTGTAGGCGGCGAAGAGAAGGATGATCCCCACAATGGCGTAGAACATGCTGACCAGAAAGATGCGACCCTCAGTCACCAGCCACTTGATCAATTCTTCCATCGGTTCGTCCTCCCTTTCATGATCATAATACGGAGGCTGGGCCTCCAGGTTGCCACGCCGTGGGCGGCACCCTGGTTAGTATAGCATTGGAACCCCAGGGTGTCAATGTCTCGCCCCGTTCTGGCCCCTGGGCGAGGATTGTGCTATAATCGAGCCCACAATTGGAGGTTGGAAGTTGGAGACGCAGGTGATCGGCATGACCTTGGCCTTAGTGGCCGCCGGCGCCGATGTGGCAGGAGGTTACCTGACAGTGCACGGCAAGGGCCTGGCGCGGCGGACACTCCTGTACACCATGGGCTTGGGGGCAGGGTTCATGCTGGCGGCGGCGCTCCTGGGCCGGATGCCCGAGGCCGTGGCCCAATCGCCGGGGACCGCCGTCTTCATCGTGGTCGGCTACCTGATCATCTTCGTCTTCGAGAACCTCTTTGCCACCCACGCCCACGAACCACAGGAGGATCACGTCGGAGGCTCCCACGCACTGGTGGGGGAATTGTGTTGTGACGAAAGCCTGATCACCAGGCCCGGGAGCTATGCGGCCCTGGCCGGCCTCCTGGTGCACACCTTCTTCGACGGCGTGGCCATCGCCGCCGGGTTTCAGACCCGCAGCTCCGTGGGGGTGATCATGTTCCTGGCGGTGTTCTTGCACAAGATCCCCGAGGGCCTGAGCATGTCCACCATCATGCTGGCCGCTAATCGCACCCGGTCCTTCGCCTTCGCCTCGGCGGTGGCCATCGCCGCCAGCACGGCGCTGGGCGCCATGGCCACCTTCGTCGTCGGCGAGTTGGACCCTTCCACGACCAAGTACGCCCTGGCCCTGGCCACCGGCACGCTCATCTACATCGCTGCCTCGGACCTCATCCCCACCACCAACCCCGCCCGGACCAAGTGGGTCATCCCCTTCGTGGTGCTGGGCACTGTGCTCTACTACCTGACGTGGCAATTGCTGGGGCTCTTCGGTTTGGAGTGAAGGCCAACGAAAAGGGGGAGATCACCTCTGCTACCTAAGACGGGGCGGAGCTAACGAAGCTTTGCCTCGAACCGACGAGAGCATTCACCGCGGAGAGCGCGGAGTTCGCTAAGATCTTTCTTTTACTCTACGCCCTCAGCGGTCTGCGACAAAAATCTCGCCTCATTTGTTAAGAATTTACCCTATGAAGGTGCCTAGTCGCCGGGCAGGGCCAGGGCCGCCTCCATGATCTTCTTCGCCGCGGGCGCCGCCTCTTCAGAGCCGTAGCCGGCGAACTCCTTGATCACGGCGATGGCGATGCGGGGATCCTCAGCCGGGGCGAAACCGATGAACCAGGAGTGGGGCCGGGCCTTGAAGTCGCCCGACTCCGCCGTCCCCGTCTTGCCTCCCACCTTGACCCCTTTGATCTGGGCCTTACTGGCCCAACCGTTATCCACGGAATAGACCATGATGGCTTTCGCCTGGGAGGCGGCAGTCGAGGACACGGAGATGCGCCAGGTCCTCGGGACCGTGGTGGCCACGACCTGCCCTTCCCTGTTCTGCACGCGGTTCACCAGGTAAGGCCGGGGCATGGCGCCGTTGTTGGCTATGGCCGCCGAGATCAAGGCCATCTGCAGTGGCGTGATGGCCAGCTCGCCCTGGCCGAAGGCGGTGGAGGCCAGGGCGTAGAAGCGCTCCTGGCCGAAGAAATAGTCTGGCCTGCGGTAGGCACGGGAGATCTCGGTGGGTATCTCCAGCGGGAGGGCCTCCTCCAGGCCGAAGCGTCGGGCGTACCCCAGATAGGTGTCCGGGCCCATCTTGAGCCCGATCTCCGAAAAGGCTACGTTACAGGACCAGGCGTAGGCGCCGGAGAGGTCGAAGGAGGACTTCCCCGGGTGGTTCTCGCATGAGACATAATCGTTCTTGTGCCAGGCCACCTTGTGTACGCCGCCGGGCGGCAGGAGGGTGTAGCTGAAGGGCGTGGTGGCCGTCACCACCCCCTGTTCCAGAGCTGCCGCCAGGGTGACGGTCTTGAACGTGGAGCCCGGCGGATAGAGCCCTTGGGTGGCGCGGTTCAAGAGCGGACGTGCCGGGTCCGCCTTGATCTTCTCCCAGTCAGACTCGATGTCATTGGCGTCGAAGTAAGGGTGGCTGGCCATGGCCAGGATCGCCCCGGTGCGGGGATTGAGCACCACCGCCGCCCCACTACCTTTGCCCAAGGCCGCCTCGACCACCTTTTGCAGCGCCAGGTCAATGGTCAGGACCACGTCGTCGCCGACCTGAGGGCGGTGAAGGAAGCGGTCCCAAAGCTCCTGGGGATTGACCCGAGCTCGGCCGGAGAGGTAGCCGTCCTCCGCCGCTTCGATGTTGGCCGGGCCGTACCGGGAGCTCCAGTAGCCGATCACCGGCGAGAGGGGAGGGTAGGAATAAAAGCGCTTGACATAACCATTGTGAATCTCGCTGCGGGCCAACTCCTGGCCGGTCCGATCCAGTATCCGCCCGCGGGTTACCTTCTTCGCCTCCTCCACCGGCCGCGGGTTATCCTCCCTGGCCAGGAGCGCCGGCGCCCGAACTACCTGCCAGTAGAGCAGGGCCACGCTGACCAGGAGAAAGGCCAGGACGAAAAAACCGAAGAGGCCGCCGATGTTCTTTCTCATTTGGGCTCTTTAGAAACTAGGAGCAGCAAGCCCACCAGGAGATAGTTGGTCACCAGGGAGCTGCCACCATAGCTGACGAAGGGTAGGGTGATCCCGGTCAGAGGGACGAGCTTAAGATTGCCCGCCAGGATGATGAACGTTTGCCAGGAGAGCACGATGGCCAACCCGGCGGCCAGAAGCTGGTTGAAGGAATCCACCGCTTGCAGGGCGATCTTGAACGCCCGGTGGAAGAGCAAAAAGTAGAGGCCCAGTACGCCCAGGGTCCCGGCCAGGCCCATCTCCTCGCCGATGGCCACGAAGACGAAGTCGGTGTGGACAGCGGGGATGTATTCCGGATAGCCGTAGCCTAATCCCGTGCCCAAAAGCCCCCCCGCCGCCAGGGCGATGAGCGCCTGGACGATCTGGTAGCCTCCTCGGGCAGTCTGGGACCACGGATCGGCCCAGAGCTGGATCCGCTGGTGCACGTGGGCGAAGACCCGGTCGGCGACCAGGGAGCTCAGGAGGAATAGGCCAGCCCCAGCGAACAGGTAGCTGGCCCGGCCACTGGCCACGAAGAGCATGGTCAGGAATATGCCGAAGAAGAGCGAAGCCGCCCCCAGATCTCGCTGCCAGACCAGAAGGGACATGGAAATAGCCCACATCACCAGGAAGGGCGCCAGGTAGTCCAGTGGTGGCAGGCGGAGGGGTCCCAGGCGGAGGCGAGACAGGGAGATCAGCTCCCGCTTTTCATCCAGGTAGCTGGCCAGGAATATCACCAGGAGGATCTTCAGGAGCTCTGATGGTTGAAAGCGAGCGGCCCCGAAGCCCAGCCATAGCCGCTCCCCGCTGCCATTGGGGTCGGTGCCGAAGACCATGGTCAGGGCCACCAACCCCAGGCCGGCCAGGGCCCAGAGATAGCGGTAGCGCTTCAGGATCGTGAGGTCGCGCCAGAAAGTAAGCAGGACGAGCATCCCGGCCAGCCCCATGAGCACCCAGGCAAGCTGCCGGTCGGCCGAGCCGGGGGCCAGGCGCCGGACCATAAGCAGGCCCAACGAGTTCAGGGCCAAGACGATTGGCAGGAGCACCTGGTCGCCGCGGAAGCCAATTGCCACCAGCCAGAGATAGGCCAGCGTGATCCCTCCCAGGAAGATCACGCCCGGGCGCGCCAATTCTCCGGGCTGCCCGGTTTTTACCAGGCCCAGCAGGGCCAGGCCCGTGGCGGTGAAAAGCCCCACCGTCACGAGTAAAGAGAGTTCTGTGACCCGCAGTCGCTGAAGCATCTTTGGTGCCGGGGCTCACTTCAAATACTTGCCGATGAAGAGGCTCAACTCTGCCTTGGTCTCGGCCGGGATGAGCTCAGGTCTGGTCATGATGGCATTCTCCAGGGCCCGGGCACAGGCGCAGGTGCGTTCGTGGGGGATCTGGGGAACCACGGCGGCGATGATGCGCTTGGCGGTATCCACGTTTTTGTGTAGATTGGCCACCACCATTTCCACGGTAACCGCCTCGTGGGCCTCGTGCCAGCAGTCGTAGTCGGTGACGCAGGCCAGGATGGCGTAGCAGATCTCCGCCTCCCGGGCCAGCTTGGCCTCGGGGATGGCGGTCATGCCAATGACGTCAACCCCCCACTGGCGGTAGATGAGCGACTCTCCCTTGGTGGAGAACTGAGGCCCTTCCATGCAGAGATAGGTCCCGCCTTGGTGTGCCCGGGCACCGGCGTTCAGGGAGGCTCGATACAAAAGGCCGCTCAGGACATTACAGAATGGCTCGGCAAAGGCTACGTGGGCTACGATGCCGCGACCGAAGAAGGTGCTGGGACGGATCCTGGTTCGGTCGAAGAGCTGGTCGGGTATCACCATGTCCAGGGGCGCGATCTCTTCTTTCATGCTGCCCACCGCGCTCACCGAGATGATCCACTCCACGCCCAGGCTCTTAAGGGCATAGATATTGGCCCGCACCGGCAGCTCGCTGGGCATGAGGCGATGCCCGCGGCCATGCCGGGGCAGGAAGGCCACCATCTCGCCGGACAAGGTCCCAACCGTGATGACGTCGCTGGGCTCACCGAAAGGTGTGGAGACCTTCATCTCCTGTATGTCGGTCAGTCCCTCCATCTGATATAGCCCGCTGCCGCCGATGACGCCGATCCTGGCCTTGGTCATTTTCTCCTCCTCATACTAATGAAACTTTGCCTCAAACCGACGGGGGCATCCACCGCAGAGAGCGCGGAGTTCGCGTAGGGCGGGTTGCCAACCCGCCCTACGGGTATCTACGCCCCCGTGGCCGATCCTCCCGCAGGTTCCGAACCTGTGGGAGTATCAACTGCGACCTCAACGGTCTCTACGGTAAAAATCTTGCCTCATTTGTTAATTTACCCCTAACTCGGACAAGCCGAAACCAAACTGGAACCGCAAAGACGAAAAGGGCGCGAAGATTTGGATTTTTTCTCTT
>JACQYG010000243.1 GCA_016208345.1 Chloroflexota bacterium | reverse complement strand
GCAGCAATATTTCGTGCGGGGGATTCTGGCCGGGTCGGTGAAGGGATGACCTGGTACAAAGATGCCGTATTCTATGAAGTCTACGTCCGGGCCTTCTGCGATGGGAACGGGGACGGCCATGGCGATCTCCAGGGGCTGACCAGCAAGCTGGGCTACCTCCAGGAGCTGGGGGTCAACTGCCTCTGGCTGTTGCCGATGTACGATTCGCCCCTGGTCGACGATGGCGACGACGGCAGGGACTTCCTCAAGATTCACCACGGCTACGGGACAGTTGATGATTTCAAAGAGATGGTCCAGGAGGCTCACCAGCGCGGCCGCCGCGTCATCGCTGACCTGGTGATGAACCACACCTCGGACCAGCACGCCTGGTTCCAAGAGGCCCGCTCGTCCAAGAACTCCCCTAAGCGAGACTGCTATCTTTGGAGCAGGACGAACCAAAAGTTCAAGGACGCCCGAATCATCTTCGTCGATTCCCAAGAGTCCAACTGGGAGTTCGACCCCCTCACCGGGGAGTACTATTTTCACCGCTTCTATCCCCAGCAGCCGGACCTCAACTACGATAACCCAGCCGTGCAACAGGCCATGCTCGGGGTGATGAAGCACTGGCTGGACCTGGGCATCGATGGCTTCCGAGCCGATGCCGTGCCGTACCTGTTCAAGCGGGAGGGGACGAACTGCGAGAACCTGCCCGAAACCCACGCCTACCTCAAGCGCGTGCGCCGGTTCCTGGACGAGAACTATCGGGGCAAGGTTCTGTTGGCGGAGGCCAACCAGTGGCCGGAGGAGGTGCGGGAGTACTTTGGCGCTGGCGACGAGTTCCACATGTGCCTTCATTTCCCCCTGATGCCCCGCATCTTCCTGGCATTGGAGCGAGAGGATAGAAGGCCCCTCGTGGACATCCTGAATAGGACCCCGCCCACTCCAGAATCGTGACAGTGGGGCACCTTCTTGAGGTGCCACGATGAGCTCACCCTAGAGATGGTAACCGAAGAGGACAGGCAATTCCTGTGGGACGCCTATGCCCCTGACCACCAGATGAGGCTTAACCTCGGCATCCGGCTACGCCTGTCGCCCCTCCTGAACAACGACCGAAGGAGGATCGAGCTCGCTTACTCCCTACTGTTGACCTTGCCAGGCTCGCCCATCATCTACTACGGCGACGAGATCGGCATGGGAGACAACATCACCCTGAAGGACAGAGGCGGCCTCCGAACACCAATGCAGTGGTCCGATGAGGAGAATGCCGGCTTCTCCGTGGCACATCCATCCGCCATGTACAGCCCGGTGAACGATGACGAGGTCTTTGGCTACAAAAGGATCAATGCCAGATCACAGTTAGGAGACCCCTCTTCCCTTTTCCACACCGTAAGGATGATGATCCTGGCGAGGAAGAGACACCGTGCCTTCGGTCGGGGGAACTGCCAGTTCCTGGGGCCTCAAAACACGGCGGTCCTGGCGTACCTGCGCCGGTACGAGAGCGAGGACATCCTGGTGGTGCAGAACCTGTCCTCGTCGAGGCAATCGGTTTCGTTAGAATTACCTGAGTTCCCCGCTTGCCTTCCAGTGGATGTGCTCACTGGAGGTGCATTCGCCCCAGTCTCTAGGGGACCCTATGCCCTGGGCCTGGACCCCTACCAGTACCTCTGGCTTACACTAAAGCCCCTCTCTCAGCCGATCCCCTGAGCCCTAAGTCTCTCGGGCCTAAGTGGGTTCATCTCCTCCATCTTGCCGGTGACGGTGAAGGCCACCCTCTCGCAGATGTTGGTGACACGGTCGGCGATGCGCTCCAGGTTGTGAGCCACCCAAAGCAGGTGCGTAGCCCGGGTAATGGTCCCCGGGTCGGAGATCATGAAGCTCAGGAGCTCCCGATACACCTGGTCGTACAGGGCATCCACCTGGTCATCCAGGGCGCTGACCTCTCGGGCCGCCTGGGCATCCCGGGCCACGAAGGCATCCAGGGCGCGGCGCAGCATCTCCCGAGCCTTGGCGGCCATGAGCGGGACATCGATCAAGGGCTTGAGCAAGGGCTCGTCGCCCAACATGATCGTGATCTTGGCTATGCCTGCAGCGTGATCGGCCATGCGCTCCAGATCGGTGATGATGTTCAGGACCGCGGCGATGACCCGCAGGTCCACGGCCATGGGCTGCTGGGTGGCGATCAGGAGAAGGGCCTTTTCCTCTATCTCGAATCTCTTTTGATTGATAGCGGCGTCGTCCTCTATGACCTGCCGGGCCAGGGGCAGGTCCCGTTGCTTCAGGCCCTCCAGGCTGCGACCGATGGCCTTGTCCACCATGCTCCCCAGGTACAGGACGTCGTCCTGAAGCTGATTCAGACGGCGATCAAATGTTTCCCTGGTCATTTGCGCAACATCCTGCCTTTCCTAGCCGAATCTCCCGGTGATGTAGTCCTCGGTGCGCCGGTCCCTTGGGGTGGTGAAGATCTGCTGGGTCGTGCCGTACTCGATGAGTCGGCCGGTGCGCTCCTCGTCCATCATCAAGAAGGCAGTGTAGTCCGAGACCCGGGCCGCCTGTTGCATGTTGTGAGTGACGATGACGATGGTGTATTCTTGGGCGAGCTGGCGCATCAGATCCTCGATTTTCAGCGTGGCGATGGGGTCCAGGGCCGAGCAAGGCTCGTCCATGAGAATGACCTCGGGCTCCACAGCCAGGGCCCGGGCGATGCACAGCCGCTGCTGCTGTCCGCCGGAGAGGGCCAGGGCCGAACGGTGTAGCTTGCCCTTCACCTCGTCCCAGAGCGCGGCGCGCCGTAGACTTTCCTCCACCAGATCCTCCAGCTCCCGGCCTCGCACGCCGTACAGCCGGGGGCCATAGGCCACGTTGTCGAAGATCGACTTAGGGAAGGGGTTGGGACGCTGAAACACCATGCCCACCCGCCGGCGCACATCCACTACGTCTACGCCGGGGCCGTAGATGTCTCCGCCATCCAGGTTCACCCGGCCCTCCACCCGACTGCCTGGCACCAGGTCGTTCATCCGGTTGAGCGTTCGCAAGAGCGTAGACTTGCCGCACCCGGAGGGGCCGATGAAGGCCGTGATCCGGCGCTCGAGGATCTCCACGCTGAGGTCAGCCAGGGCTCGGAAGGACCGATAGTAGACATTCAGGTCAGCCACTCGTATCTTCACCAAGTCATCGGCTGGATCGGAACTCTGCCCTGGGCTCGGAAGCGCCGAGGTCAGCCCGACGAGGTGGACGAGTTGTCCGATCATCTTCTCCTCCACGACTAACCGCCCAGCCGGGCCTGACGGATCATAGTCCAGGCCCGGGCGATGATGTTCAAGGACAACACCAACGCCATCAGCACCAGGGCCGTCGCCCAGGCCTTGGCGTGCCAGTCCTTGTAAGGCGAGATGGCATAGACAAACAGGGTGTGAGGGAGGGAGGCTATGGGCTGGTCAAGCCGAGCGCTCCAGAAGGGGTTGCCAAAGGAGGTGAACAGAAGCGGCGCGGTCTCTCCCGCCACCCTGGCCACTCCCAACATCACGCCGGTGATCACCCCGTTTAGGGCCGCCGGGAGCATTACCGCCAGCGAGGTCTTCCACTCTGGAGCACCTAGTGCCAACGAGGCCTCCCGCAGGTCGTTTGGCACCAGTTTCAGCATCTCCTCGGTGGCTCGAATGACCGTGGGCAGCATGATGATGGCCAGGGCCAGGCCGCCAGAAAGGGCACTGAACCGCTTCATTGGCAATACCACCACGGTGTAGGCGAAGATGCCGACGACGATGGAAGGCACGCCGGAGAGCACGTCGGTGCCAAAGCGGACCGCCAGGCCCAGAGGGGTGTCCGGCTTATCCGCCACATAGAAGGCGGTCAGGACGCCGATAGGGATGCTTATGGTACAGGCGATGCCCACCAGAATGGCGGTGCCGCCCAGGGCATTTGCGATCCCGCCCCCGGGCACCCCCACCGGCGTGGGGAGTTTTGTGAAGAAATCGGCGCTGACGAAACGTGCTCCCTGGCTGGCGACGTAGACGACGATCCAGACCAGGGGCACCACGGCCAGGAAGGCCGCCAGGCCCGTGAGGGAGAGCATCCCGGCGTTGGTGAGCTTCCGCCAGGCATACCTCACACTACCGGATCGCCACCGGGTGGATCTGCTCACGGGCGCACCTCCTGCGGCACCCGTCGCGCCACCTGCCAGACCAGGAACCGGGCGATCAGGTTCAGGAACAGTGTCCCCACGAAGAGCACCAGGCCGATCTCGATCAGGGATTGCAAATAAAGGTCATAGGTGGCCTCGGCGAATTCGTTGGCGATGATGGAGGCCATGGTGTAGCCCGGGTGTAGGAGCGAGGGCGTGAGGTCCAGGTTATTGCCGATGACCATAGTCACCGCCATCGTCTCGCCCAGGGCCCGGCCCAGCCCCAGGATGACGGCCCCCAAGATACCAGAGAGTCCATATGGGACGAGCACCTGAGAGATCATCTCCCACTTCGTGGCCCCCAATGCCAGGGCCGCCTCCCGCTGGGAACTGGGGACGGCCCGGAACACGTCCCGGCTCACCGCTGAGATGGTGGGCAGGATCATGATCGCCAGGATGAGGGAGGCCGCTAGCCGGCTGGGGCCGAAGACCGGCCCGGCAAACAGCGCGGTAAAGCCCAGCGTCTGGTTCAAGGCCTCTGCTACCGGCCTCACCACGATCGGGACGAAGACGAACAGGCCCCATAACCCGTAAACCACGCTCGGCACCGCTGCCAACAGTTCCACCAGGAACCCCAAAAGGGTGCTCAACCATGGTGGGGCCAGTTCCGAAAGGAAGATGGCGATGCCCAGGCTAACCGGGATGGCCAGCAACAAGGCCAGGAGCGAGGTTATGAGCGTGCCGAGGATAAAAGGCAACGCCCCAAACTCCCGGGCCACCGGGTCCCAGGTAGTAGTCGTCAGAAACCACACCCCGAACTGGGCCCGTGGCAACGCTGAGTTAATCCACAGTTCGTAGCCAACGGCTGCCACCAGCAGCAGGACCCCTCCCGCCACGGCAACGAGGAGCCACCGGAAGAGGATATCCCCGTGCTCCATCCGGCGGGCCAGGGCATCCGCCCATCCAGACCGGCCCAGCCGGTGGGCTTGAATCGTGACGGACATGTTTTCTCCAGATACTGACAAAACTTCGCCCTCCTCGGCGGGGCCCTATTCCGGGCTGGCAAAAACGAGCCGGGGGGCCTGGGGTTTCTTTACGAGTTAAGAAACTATTTGTCACCCATGGGCTTGCCCTGGCAGGTGATCTTGCTCACCCGTTCCAACACCTTGGCCTTCACGTTGTCCGCCAGCGGGGCGTAATCCAGTTCCGTGGCGAACCTGGTGCCGTCGGTCAGGCCCCACTTGATAAAGCTCGCGAGCCTTTGGGCTTTGGCACAGTCCTGCTGATCCATGTACAGCAGCAGATAGGTGTAACCCGCCACTGGCCACGACTTCGCGCCCGGCGCATTGACGATGGAGCGGGCCAGGGTGTCAGGCATCTGGTCGCCGAAGTCGGCCATGGCCGCCGTGGTCGCTTCCAGGGTGGGCACGACGACGTTGCCAGCGGCGTTCTTGACCGAGGCGGTGGGCAGCTTGTTCTGCCTGGCGTAGGCCAGCTCCACATAGCCGAGGGCGCCATCGTTCTGCTGCACCGTGCCCGCTACCCCCTCGTTTCCTTTGCCGCCCAGGCCAGTGGGCCAGTTGACCGAGGTGGACGTGCCGACCTTTTCCTTCCACTCCCGGCTGACGGCCGATAGGTAGTCGGTCCAAATGAAGGTGGTGCCGGAGCCGTCGGCGCGGTGCACCACAATGATGTCCTGGTTGGGAAGCTTGAGGTCAGGGTTGAGGGTTACCAGGGCCGGATCGTTCCACCTCTTGATCTTGCCCAGGTAGACCCCGGCGATGGCGTCGGCGTCCAGCTTGAGACCCTGGGTGATCCCCTTGAGATTATATACTGGGACCACGGCGCCGGCCACTATCGGCACCATCTGGATGCCAGGAGCCGCCTTGTATTGCTCGCCGGTGAGGATGGCGTCGGATGCGCCGAAGTCCACGGTCTTGGCTGTGACCTGCTTGATGCCACCGCCCGAACCGATGGACTGGTAGTTGAAACGCGCCGAGGGGTCCACAGAGGCGTACTCGTAGAACCAACGGCTGTAAAGCGGGAAGGGGAAAGTGGCGCCGGCGCCATTGATCAGGATTGGGCCAGCGGCCGGCGGTGTGGCGCGGATCGGGACTGTAGGCGTTGGCGCCGCGGGGCCGCAGGCAGCCAGGGCCCCAGCCAGAAGGGCCGGGATGCCAATGGCGGGTAACCATTTCTTGTTCATCTTCTCTCCTATCTCGTTCATTATGGCTGTAGTCTAGCACAGGTTCTTTAACGCCACGTTAACCCTATGTTAAATGTGCGTTAACACTGTAGGTTCAAGCCAGGATGGCGCAGCCCCCGGGGTGGGATCTCGAACACGCCACGATGAAGAACGAGGGCCAGGCACCTTCAATGAGTCCAGATTTTAACCGCGGAGACCGCTGAGAGCGCAGAGATAAGGAAAGATCTCTGCGAACGAGGCTGCGCCTCAAGCCCCGCGCGCTCTGCGGTGAATGCTCTCGTCATTGGGATATCGTCCCCTTGGGGTGTCGTCTC
>JACQYG010000242.1 GCA_016208345.1 Chloroflexota bacterium | reverse complement strand
GGGGCCAGCTCCCAGGCCAGTTGATAGAAAAACAGGGCCGCTCCAAGCTCGTTTTTCTCCTGGCTCACCGCCCCGAGCCCGCCGTTGGCCACCACGTCTTCAGGATCCACCGCCAGGACCAGGCGGAAGGCTTCTTCGGCTGCGGGGAAGTCGCCCAGGCCCATGAGCGCCTGGCCTAAAAGGCAATGGACGGTGGCCCATTTGGGGTGAATGGCCAAAAGCTCTTTGCATCGCGCAACCGCCCGGGCCGATTCGCCGGCCTCGATCTCGCTCCGGATCCTCTCCAGCGCTGACGCTAGATCCATCGCATCCCCATTTCCATCTCCTGGCCATTGACCAAAAGGGCCACCAGATAGCCTCTGGTGGCCCCGTTGCTGCTCCGCTTCCGCTAGAGCTGTTTTACCAACCTGGCGATCCGATCCACTGCTTTCTCGATGTTTTCAACGGAGTTGGCGTAAGAAAGGCGAATGTAGCCTTCGCCGTAGGCGCCAAAGGCGGTGCCGGAAAGGGCTGCCACCCCGGCCTCGTTCAACAGCCGGTCGGCGAAGGGCTTGGAGGCCATCCCCGTCCCCTTGATGTTGGGGAAGACATAGAAGGCACCTTTTGGATTGTGGCAGCGGACCCCTTTGATGGAATTCAACCCAGCCACGATGACGTCGCGGCGCTTGCGGAATTCCTCCACCATCTTGTAGGCCTCGTCCTGGGGGCCGGTCAAGGCCTCGATGCCCGCTCGCTGTACGAAGGCGGTGGTGCAAGAGGCCGAATTGGTCATGAGCCGGGTGATGTGGGGCGCCAGCTCCAGGGGCATGACTCCGTACCCCAGGCGCCAGCCGGTCATGGCGTAGGTCTTGGAGAAGCCGTCCAATAGGATGGTCCGCTCCGCCATTCCCGGGTAGGAAGCGATGCTGGCATGCTTCCCTTCGTAGAGGATCCGGCAGTAGACCTCGTCGGAGAGCACCCAGATGTCGTTCTCCGCCGCCACCCTGGCGATCACTTCCAGGTCGCTGGCCTCCAGGACGCCGCCGGTGGGATTGTGGGGCGAGTTGAGGATGATGAGCCTGGTCTTGTTGGAGACCTTGGCTTTAAACTCCTCCAGGTCGAACTTAAAGCCGGTCTCCTCCTTGAGGGGCAGAGGCACCGGCGTAGCACCCACGAAGTTGATCATGGACTCGTAGATCGGGAAACCCGGGTTGGGGTACATGACCTCGTCGCCCTCCTCGGCCAGGGCCAGGATGACAAAGAATATGATCGGTTTCGCCCCCGGGGTGACCACCACCTGGTCGGCATTGACGGCGATGCCGCGGCTCCAGGCGACGTCCCTGGCGATGGCCTCCCTCAGCTCAGGAAAACCGGCGGAGGGGGTATAGTGGGTGTAGCCACAGTTCAGGGCGGCTGTGGCGGCATCGATGATATACTGGGGAGTGCAAAAATCTGGCTCTCCCACCTCCAGATGGACGACGTCTTTGCCCTGGGCCTCCAGTGCCCGGGCCCGCACCAGGACCTCGAAGGCCGTCTCGGTGCCCAGGCGGCTCATCTTACGGGATAGCTTCAACACCTTTCCCTCCTCGAAAGTAAACATAATGGGATGCGGAAAAGGGCAACCAGCCGTGGACGGGGAATTCAACCACGGCGATTATATCATCGGGTGGGGGGATAGTCAAACGGCCACTCTCCTGGAGCTGCGGTCTGGCAAAGCGGCGATTTTTATAGTATAATAATCGAAATCGCGACGAGCCACGGGGGCCCGCCACAGGCTGGTAGAGGAGACACGAATGGCGCCTGTATCAAGCTGCCAGGGCTGCGCCCAGAGTTCGTGGCTCGTATTCTCGCTGCCTCCATCGAGACCGCTTAGCACGTGGCCCGGCGGTTTCGATCCGCCTTCCCGCATTAGAGCCCGGTGTCAGGCCCTACTATACCCATCAACTCCAGGAGGAAGAGCCAATGGGACTGCGCGAGACCATCGCCACGGCCCGAGGGCAGGCCCCGGCGGACCTGGTTTTGAGGAACGCCAACCTGGTTAACGTGTTCTCCGAGGAGATATACAGAACCGATGTAGCCATCCAGGGACACAGCGTGGTGGGGCTGGGCGAGTATCGTGGACTCAGGAATATCGATCTGAAGGGCAAATTCGTCATGCCCGGGCTCATCGATGGGCACGTCCACGTGGAGAGCTCCATGTTGCCCATCCCGGAGTACGCCAAGGCCGTGGTGCCATTGGGCACCACCACCGTGATCATCGACCCCCACGAGATCGCCAATGTCCTGGGCGTTGAGGGGATAAAGCTCATGCTGACCTCCAGCAAAAAGACCCCCCTGGGCGTGTTCGTGGTCCTGCCCTCCTGTGTTCCCGCCTCCCCTTTCGAGACCACCGGGGCCACCCTGGAGGCCTACGACCTGAATGTCCTCCTGGAAAAGCGTCGCGTCCTGGGCATGGGCGAGATCATGAACTATCCAGGCGTCCTTAACGCCGATACCAATATCCTGGACAAGATCAAGCTGGTGGAGATCGGCCGCCTGGTGGTGGACGGCCACGCTCCTGGCCTGTCCGGCAAGGACCTCTGCGCCTACATCGCCGCCGGTGTCATCTCGGATCACGAGTCGGTGACCGCTCAGGAGGCCCTGGAAAAGGTCCGCCATGGCATGTGGCTGATGGTGCGGGAGGGCTCTACTGAGAAGAACCTGAAAGCCCTCTTGCCAGTGATCGTGGAGCGCAACCCCCGTCGCTGCATGTTGGTGACCGACGACCGACACCCCGGCGACATCCTCCGCGAAGGGGACATGAACCACCTGGTGAGATGTGCCATCGCCGAAGGGCTAAACCCCATCAAGGCCATCCAGATGGCCACCATCAAGCCCGCCGAGTACTTCCACTTCCGCGACATCGGGGCGGTGGCGCCGGGGTACATCGCAGACATAATTGTGGTGGATAACCTGCAGGATTTCAATGTGGAGATGGTGATCAAGCGAGGCAAGATCATCGCCGAGAAAGGCCAGCCCTTGTTCGAGATCGAGAGCATGGACTTCTCTCCGGCCATGAAGACCATGCGGGTCAAGCCTATCACCGTCGAGCGGTTTCGGATCCCGGGGAAAGAAGGAAAGGTGCGGGTCATCGGCCTGGTGCCCCAACAGGTGACCTCCAGGCTCCTCTGGGAGGAGGCTACGGTGAGAGACGGCCACATCGAGGCTGATCCGGAGCGGGACATTCTCAAGGCGGCAGTGGTGGAGCGACACCATGCTACTGGAAACGTAGGCGTGGCGCTGGTGAAGGGCTTTGGGCTCAAGGACGGCGCCTTCGCCTCCTCGGTGGCCCACGATGCCCACAACATCGTCGTGGTGGGCACTAACGACGCTGACATGCTGGCGGCGGTGAATAAGGTCATCGCCATGCAGGGTGGGCTGGCCGTGTGCAAAGATGGCCGGGTGCTGGAAACCCTGCCCCTATCCATCGCCGGGTTGATGTCACCCTTGTCAATCCAACGAGTGGCGGACAAGCTGGATCACCTGGAGAGGATCATCGCCGATCTGGGGGGGACAGCCAACCATCCATTTATGTACTCAGCCTTCCTGGCCCTTTCGGTGATCCCAGAGTTGAAAGTAACAGACAAAGGCCTGGTGGACGTCAACCGGTTCTGCTTTGTGCCCATGCAGGATTAAGAAGCCTGGCGCGTTCCCGAGAGGTACGGGATATTTGATTGCAAGCAAAGCGCCAAACCCTTGAAAATGGCCAGTGATGTTGTATAATAGGGCTAAATCACCGTTTTAGCTGATTCACGCCCCGATTAATCGGGAGAACGGCGAGGTGGAGGATGGACGGGCAGCAGGTCGTCGTCGCCACCGACGGCGGTGTGGATCTCAATCCTGAATTGATCAACCAATTGGGGATTGTGATCGTGCCACGCCGCATCCAGGTGGGAGGGCGGGTCTACGAGATCTCCCGAAAGGCCTTGGCCCGCGACGTGGAGGCCAGGGTCGGCGCCGGCGCCAGGGGAGTCCTCTCACCTCCCCAGTTGGACGATTTCCTTATCACCTACCGCGAATGCGGCCGCGGCGGCGCGGCCGTGGTCTCGGTACACCCACCCAATGCCCTTGACCCCTCCGCCCGCCTGGCGCGGGTGGCCAAGAACCTGGTTACGCCGGCGATAAACCTGCAGGTCTTCGAGGCCAACACCCTGGGCGCTGGCGTGGGGTTCATGGCTCAGGCTGCTGCCCAGGCTGCCCTGGGGGATAGCACCCTGGATCAGATCACGATCCTGCTTTCCCGCCTGCAGAGCACCGTGCAGACCCTGTTCCTGACCAAGGACCTGAAGGGCTTGCCCACCACGGCGGCATCCACGGGCCTGGAGGGGCTGAAAAAGGGTTTGCTTGGCAGCACCTATCTCCTGTCGGTGGACCGATCCTCCGGCGCGTTCAAGGTCGAACAGGAGGGTTCCACCATCAGGCTGGCCAAGAGCGCCCAGCTTTTCAACGAGATAACCGGCCCATGCAACGCCTGGATCGCCTATCGGGGCATGGAAGGCCAGGCCAGGCAGATGCAGCAAGAGCTGTCCAGACTCCCTCAGTTGCAGATCGAGAACGTCCAGATGGGGCGGGCCACGCTGCTGACCTCCTCATACTTCCCCGGCGATTTCGTTCAACTCTTGATCTACCCGGCACAGGCCGAGTTAGAGCGCATGAGGCGATGGGCCCGGAGCCTAGCAAAGTGGAGGTGAATTGAATGAACCCCCAAGAGCAAAAGAGGCGCGGCCTGGCGTTTACCATCGTGGCCGTTGTCCTGGCTATCTTTACCGCGGTACTGTTTCTCATCTTCGTGGTGGCCCTGGAGAAGAGGTACGATCCCATGCAGGTAGTGGTGGCGGCGCAGGAGATCGCCCCGGGGACCTTGATCACCCCGGAGATGGTCACCACCGACACGGTGCCGGTCAAGAGCTACCGCTTCACCTACTTCCAGAGCGTGGAGGAGTTGGCGGGACGCAGGATATCGCTGATCTGGTATAACAAGGGCGATATACTCTCGCGAAATGGGGTGGCCGAAGGCTGGAAGCTGGAGCCAGGGATGAGGGCGGTGACCGTTCCGGCGGACCAGGTGGCCACGGTGGCCAGCGGCATCCGCCCCGGCAGTCGGGTGGACATCATCGCCTCCTACATCGAGGACCGGGGCCAGAAGCAGCAGGCCCAGGCGGGCGGAGGGCCGGCCATCCCCGGCACCACCGGCTCCGTGGTCTCCGGCAAGACCACGCTCCTGATCCAGAACGTGGAAGTGTTGGATGTCTACGTACCCAGCGAGCAATTCCTACAGGCTCCAACTACGGGTGGCGCTGTGCCTACCCCAGGGCCTACACCCACCGCCGAGATGGCCTTACAAGTCGCGGGCGTCACCCGGCGAGTTGTGGCCGGCATCACCCTGGCTCTAAGGGTGGAGGACGCCATGAGGTTGAGCTGGATGGTGAATTTCGGCCAGGAGGTACGGCTGCTGCTGCGCCCGATCAACGACCCCAACCCCATCCGGGTGGCCCCGGTCACCATCGACTCATTCAAGTAGCCGGTTGCGATACCGGTTGAATGTTTTCCCAATTTTCGCGTAGCTCGGGCACGAGGCCCGGATAGGGAGGAATGACGAACATGGACCTGGTTAGACCGAGCAAGATCAGGGTTCTTGTGGCTTCGAACAACGTGGAGCTCGTGGAGAGCATACGGCTCTTGCTGAAGGAGAGCTTCGCCATCGATATAATCGGCACCGCCAGCGATGGCAACGAATGTTTGAAAAAGGCGGTGGATGTCAAGCCTGACGTCCTGCTGGTGGACGAGAACATCCCCCGGACGCCGGCATTGGAGATCGCCAGGCAGATGAATAGCCTGGCCCCCATGACCTCCACGCTGATCCTGGCCGACCGCGAGGACGCCGATTTCCTCCGCCAGGTCCTGCTCACCGGCGCCCGGGACGTGATCACCACGCCCCCCACCCTGGACCAATTGGTCTCCAGCATCACCCACGCCTATGAGTTGGATGCGCCGCGGCGCCGGAGGGTGAGCCTGGCCGCCGGAGGCGAGGGGGAGTACAAGGTCCTATCCAGCCGGGTGGTGGCGGTTTACGGGCCTAAGGGGGGCTCCGGCAAGACGGTGGTGGCCACCAACACCGCGGTATTCCTGGCCAAGACACAACCCCAGGGGCGAGTGGCGTTGGTGGACCTGAGCCTGCAGTTTGGGGACTGCGGCCTGGCCCTGGGGCTGGAGCCGCCGCGCAACATCATCGACCTCTTGCCCGTAGCCGATGAATTGAACATCGACTACCTGAACAACGTCATGGTCACCCATTCCTCCGGGCTGCGTTTCTTGAGCGCGCCAGTTCAACCGCAACAGGCAGAGCTGGTCGGCGACGATGCCGTCCGGAAGATACTCAGCGCCCTCAAGAGATACTTCGACTACGTGGTGGTGGATACCAGTTCTTCTTTGACTGGCGCCACTGTGGCTGCTCTGGAGGCGGCGGATCACATCCTGTTTATCTGCACCCCCGAGGTATTCTCCATCCGGGCAACCAAGTCGGCGCTGGACCTGTTCTCCGAGCTGGGGATAGCCAAGGCCAACATCAGCCTGGTGCTGAACAAAATCTCCAAGAGGCTGGAGATCAAGCCCGATGAGGTGGCCAGGCTCTTCGAGGACTACCCGGTGGCCGGCAGTCTGCCGGATGATTTCGTCTCCCTCCAGCCGTACATCAACGCTGGCATGACCCTGGCCGAGTCCCCCCGGTCCACGCCCTTGACCAACGCTTTTAAGGCCATCGCCAACCAGGTGGTGCTCAAGACGGCGCCCAAGGGCGCATAGTGCGTGGCTGGAACGGGGTTCCAGGTTCAGGATCGAGTCTAACACCTGGAAGGTGTCTAGGCCGCGTTCCACCGTTCAGGTGTCAAGCACGAGCAGGCGCAGGAACCTTAAATTTCGCGATTGGCCTAGAAGGGCCCGAATTCTATTGACTTTTGCCACTTTAGGGTGGTATACTACATAGTGCCCCAAGAAATCGGCGAGCGATTGCCGCGGGGGAAACTAGCTGAAAATCCCTGGAAATCGGCGAGCGGCTCTCTTCGGTTGGCGACAGCCGATTAGAACTGCAAGTTGGCGAAAAGAAGCCGCAAGGCTTCGGGGAAACCAACCGGTGGACTGGATCAGTCGGGTAACCGAAGGGTCTAGCAGCAGGTCCGCTGACCGGCCTACAGGTCCTCGAGGCGCAAGCCCCGGGTTAGTAGGCTAGCGGAAACCGCAGCCTCAACTCGAGGTTACTTGGGGCATTTGATTTCGAATACTTGAACAGACGGCCGGCAGCGGATAGCCGGCCGTTTTGCTATTCTGGCGCTATGTGGCCATGATCCTGCGGATGGCGGCCAGGGCCATGAAGATGTCCTGTTTCTCAATACCGTAATGGGTGACCGCCCGCAGGCGGCGCCCGCCGAAGGGGATCACCCTGACCCCCTCTTTGGCCAGGTTCGCCACGAACTCCTGGGCGCTGGGCCCAGGGGAGCCCACCTCGAACACCACGATGTTCGTTTGGACCTTCTGCGGATCGATGATCAGACCCTTGATCTGGCTCAACCCCTGGGCCAGGAGTTGGGCGGCTTCGTGATCCTCCGCCATCCGGTCCACCATCTCCGTGAGGGCCACTATCCCGGCGGCGGCCAGTATCCCCGCCTGGCGTAACCCCCCACCGACCATCTTGCGGTATTTGCGGGCCCGCTGGATGTAGTCCTTGTCGCCAGCCACCATGGAGCCCACGGGCGCCGAGAGGCCTTTTGAGAGGCAGAACATCACCGAATCCACGTTGCGGGTCAGCTCCCGGACGTCCAGCCCCAGGGCCACTGCGGCGTTGAAGATACGGGCGCCGTCCAGGTGTACCGGCACGTTGTATCGGCGGGCCACCCGGATCACCGAGTCCATCTGGGCGGGGGTCAGGGCCACGCCGCCTTGGCGGTTGTGGGTGTTCTCCAGGCACACCAGGCCGGTCCGAGGCATGTGGATGTTGTCCGCTCGAATGGCCGCCTCCACCTCCCCGGGATCTAGCATACCATCCCGGTTGGGCAGGGGGTGGAACGGCAGGCCACCCAGGACGGCGGAGCCGCCCACCTCGTAGTAGAAAGCGTGGGCCTGATCGCCGATGATCACCTCGTCGCCCCGCTGGCAATGGGTGACGATGGATACCAGGTTACCCATAGTGCCGCTGACCACGAAGAGGGAAGCCTCCTTGCCCACCTTCTCCGCGGCCAACTCCTCCAGGCGGTTGACCGTGGGATCCTCGCCGAAGACGTCGTCGCCCACCTCGGCCCGATACATGGCCTCCCGCATGGCCGGGGTGGGCTGGGTGACCGTGTCGCTGCGGAGGTCAATGATCTTATTCATCGCAGAATCTACTCATCCCCCCAGGTAGGCCTTCCGCACCTCCGGGTTCTTCGCCATCTCCTCGGGCTTGCCTGATAGGGTGATCCTTCCCGTCTCCAATACGTAGGCCCGGTTCGCCACCCGCAAGGCCATGCGGGCGTTTTGCTCCACCAGGAGGATGGTCGTGCCGGTCTGGTTTATCTCCTGGATTGTGCGGAAGATCTCTCGCACCAGTATCGGAGAGAGGCCCATGGACGGCTCGTCCAGGAGCATGAGTTTGCCGCCGGTCATCAGCGCCCGGGCCACCGCCAGCATCTGCTGCTCGCCGCCGGAAAGGGTGGCGCTGAGCTGACCTTTGCGCTCTTCCAGACGCGGGAACAGGCCAAAGACTCTCTTGAATCGCCGCCTGATCTCCTCTCTGTCCTTGACCGAGTAGGTAGCCAGCCTCAGGTTCTCCAGTACGGTGAGGTTACCGAAAATGCCCCGGCCCTCCGGAACGTGGGCCACCCCCATATCCACGATCTCATGGGGCGGACAGGCCAGTAGGTTCTTTCCCTGGAAGGTCACACTGCCGGAACGGGCAGGGATCAGCCCCGAGATGGTACGTAGCGTGGTGGACTTCCCCGCCCCGTTAGCGCCAATAAGGGTGACGATCTCCCCCTCGTCTACCTGGAACGAGATGCCCGCCAGGGCC
>JACQYG010000241.1 GCA_016208345.1 Chloroflexota bacterium | reverse complement strand
GCAAGTCGTGGGGGTTTGCCGACAGGCGTTTCACCAGCCGGGCCCGAGCCGTTCAAGAATGGCTCGCCGTAGCCAGGATCCAGGCCGGACCTCTCGCGGGGCGGGCACAGGCTTTTCTCACCCTTGTCAACGTCCTCCTGATTATGATAGAATGGCCCAGATGTCGAGGGCCGAGCCATCGTTTCGTTGAATTGCCCTCGGACCTTTGTTAGCTTATTTGAACCTTTAGCAATCTGGAGGGATATACTCTTTATGACCCGGGAACGCCTTAGTTGTTGGTCGATCACTTCAATCGTTGTTATCAGCCTTCTGGTAGGCAGCATAGCCGGCGGGTTAGCGGGCGGCGCTGTCGTGCTCTCGTTGGGGCGGCAGGCTCCTCCTACCACGGGCGCCACTGCCACCCCTGCTGTCCTTGCTGCCCCAACAATTCCACCACCCACCGCAGGGGAGCCGCCGAAGGTCGCCACCGAGGAGTCGGCGGTAATCGCCGTGGTGGAAAGGGTTAGCCCGGCGGTGGTCACTGTGGTAAACCGGATGACGCCACAGCAGGGGGTCTTCGGCACGGTGCCGGGTTCTGTAGCTCGGGGTTCCGGGGTCATCATCGACTAAGCCGGCTACATCCTGACCAACAATCACGTCATCGAGGGCAGCCAGGAGCTGACAGTGATCCTGGCCAATGGAGAAAAAAAGGACGCAAGAGAGGTCGGCCGTGACCCGGTCAGCGACCTAGCAGTCATCAAGATAGATGCGGCGAACCTGCTCACCGCCGAGCTAGGCGATTCTAACCGGCTCACCCCCGGCCAATTCGTGGTGGCCATCGGCAGCGCCCTGGGCGAATTTCGCAATACGGTGACCATGGGCGTGATCAGCGCCCTGGGGCGCTCCTTGACCCGAGATGATGGCTCCCGCATGGAAAACCTGATCCAGACCGATGCCGCCATTAATCCTGGAAACAGCGGCGGCCCCTTGGTGGACCTCCAGGGCCGGGTCATCGGCATCAATACCGTCATTGCTGGCCGCAGCGGTTTCTCCGAGGTGGTGGCCGAGGGCTTAGGTTTTTCTATCCCCAGCAACACCGCCCGGTTCGTGGCTGAGCAGATCATACGCACCGGCAAGGTCGCCCGGCCCTATCTGGGCATCAGCCATACGCCGGTAACCCCCCGGGTGGCGTCGTACTATGGCCTGGCGGTCAAAAGCGGAGCCCTGGTCACCAGGGTTGAGGCCGGCTCCCCTGCGGCCCGGGCTGGACTCCAGGCTGGCGACGTGATCACGAGAATCGACGCCCAGGCCATCGACGACGAAAATCCCTTGCTCAATGTCCTCATGCGCCACCAGATCGGAGATACGGTGAAGCTCGCGGTCAACCGGTACGGCAAGGAGCTGACGCTGGAAGCTATCCTCAAGGAAAAGCCCCGTTAGCCCCGCAGGACCAGTTCTTTACTAGTCAAAGAAGGAGCCCACGTCACAGTGCAACAGCCAAAGAACTCCCTGCCGGCCCTGCTGGCAAACTTCCTCGAAGGCGGAACCAGGGAGGTGAAAATCGCCAACATCGCCGCTATCGCCGTGCTGATCCTGATGGTATTGATCCTGCCGCCTATCTCGCTCCCAAGCTGCCTGGGAGGCGGCGGATTCACCCGGGTCGGCCGGAACGGTGGGTCGGTGGTGGCCTCGGACAAGGCCGAGGTCCAGGTGCCCAAAGGCGCCTTGAACAAGGATGTTGCCATCAAAGTCTCCGTATTGCCCCGAGCCGATTTCCCCAGAAACGCCCCGGCCAAGCTCTCTGCTGCCGGCAAGGTCCCGCAAGATTTGACCATCAAAAGCCCGGTATACTTCATAGAGGTCCAGGGTGGGGCCGTGCCCTCGGCCACCGTAAGCATCCCCATCCCCAATGGGATCGATGCGCCGGAGAAGACCGACGTCTGCGGTTGGAACGGTAGCCGCTGGGAGTTCGTGCCAGGCCGCATCGCGGCCGAGGACGACCGCATCTATGCCCGGCCCTGGCCGGCGCTTCCCCAGGCCCTGGCGATCATGCAGACATCCCAGGTGAGGCCGGTATTCTCCGCCTCCCTGCCTGTCAAAGACACAGAGGCTCAGGGTAAAGAGGCACTGGAGGAGGTGAGTCCTCTGGGCCTGACGCTGAACACCGACGGGACGGTCATGGGCAGCCCGGCCCCTTGGCGGGGCAGCGATAAGGTCAGGGTCATCCCCACCGTCCGCAACCTGGTAGGCAACGACTTCGACGGCGAGTTGGTGAGCAACATCCTGCAAAACGACGGCCTGCGCAAGAAGCTGGTATCTAACCTGGCCGCGTTGGTCGCCAAGAACAACTACGCCGGCGTGGATATCGACTTTCGCAAACTTGATCCCCAGAACCCTACTGACCGGGCCAAATTCTCGACGTTCATTGGAGAACTGTCAGCCGAGCTGCACCGGGGAAAGAAGACCATCACCGTAACGGTGGAGCCACCGACTCAAGTGTCCGAGGACACCTGGCAGACCGGCGCCTATGACTGGGTGGCCCTGGGCAAGCTTGCGGACGGGTTCAAGATCGCCTTTCCTGTTGACCCCGACAACTTCGGCCAGGTGCAAAAAGCCATCGCCTACGCCATCACCCAGGTGGACCGCTACAAGATCCAGCCGGTGTTGTCGCTCTACAGCCAGGAGCGCCCAGGCAACGGCGCTTTCGAGCCCAGGACCTACGTTGAAGCCACCCAGACCGCAGGAAAGATCGAGATCAAGGGTGACCCGCAGCGGAGAAACGTTGTTCCAGGCCAGGCTGTCACCCTGGTGCTGCCAAATCTGCTCCCGGAAGGCGGAGGCTCGCCGGTGAGATGGAATGAGGCCGGCAGGAACTATCGCTTTACTTATAAGAAGGACAGCCTTGTATCTACCATCTGGTTGGAAAATGCCGAGGCTTTAGCTCAAAAGCTTAAGCTGGTAAAACAGTATAACCTTCGCGGCCTGGCCTTGGAGGGGCTCTTCGACCCCCGGAACGACCAGCGCGTTAACACGGTTCTGGCTGCCTTCCAGCAGGATGTCGCCCCGGCTGCCACCGAGTTAGCCATACTCTGGCAGGCGCCCAGCGGCAAGTTCGATGCTCAGAAAAGCAGCATGGACAGGCCCTGGACCAACTGGACCGCGCCGGGCGAGAACGTGGACGTGCCCATCACCGCCCTCCTATCCAACTTGGCCGGGACCCCGGTGGCCGATTCCGGCGGCTCCTTGACGGTGATCGTGGGCAAGGGTGGCAAGCCCGCACCCACTCCAAAACCATCGCCGACCCCCACGTCTCCCAGCACTGGGCCCACGCCTCCGCCGACCTATAGCGGCGGAGTGGACTACGGCTTCTGTGTCAACATGTTCAACGACGGGGCCAAGGCCCTCAACCTGACCAGAGCCGCGGGATTCCGGTGGGTGAAGGTCCAGGCCCGGTGGGAGGAGCTGGAGAGTTCCAAGGGGAACATCAACTGGGACAACCTGGACGTCCTGATCTCCCAGCCAGCGGCGGCTGGTTTGAGGGTGCTCCTGAGCGTGGTGACCGCACCCCGTTGGGCCCGGCCCGCCGGCTCTGACTTGACCAAGCCCGGCCCCCCGGCGAACCCGAGCGACTACGGGGACTTCGTGGCCGCCGTAGCCAGCCGGTACAGGGGCAAGATCGGTGCCATGGAGATCTGGAATGAGCAGAACCTGTCTGACGAATGGGGAGGAGCGGCACCCAATGCCAGCGCCTACGTGAACCTTCTTGCAACGGCCTATTCCCGCATCAAGGCCGTGGACCCCGGTATCGTGGTCCTATCGGGGGGCCTCACCCCTACCGGTGTGGGGCCTCCAATAGCTGTGGACGATGTTACCTATATGGACCAGCTCTACGCCGCCGGCATGAAGCCCTACATGGATGCGGTGGCCGTCCACGCCAACATGACCAACAACCCGCCCGACGACTGGATCGGGCGCAGGACCATGCCTGCCACCTGGTACAAGTCCGACAACTACAAGACCCACGGCAGCTTCTACTACCTGCGGTTTACTGAGATCCGCAACGTCATGGTCAAGCATGGCGACGCCGGCAAGAAGATCTGGTTCACCGAGTTCGGCTGGGCCTCCTCGGCCAACCCGTATCCCGACTACGCCTACGCCGCCGAGATCAGCGAGGAGGACCAGGCCAATTTCCTGGTCCGGGCCTTTGCCATAGCCAAAGAGAAGGGATACATCGGGCCCATGCTGGTGTGGAACCTGAACTACGGTCCAGGCGCTGAGCCCAACGATCGCTGGGGCAAGAAAGCCTATGGCGTGCTTCGCGAGGACTGGACGCCCCGGCCGGCCTATTCGAAATTGGCGGCCATGCCCAAGTGAGGCCGCGGGAAAGCTGCTCGGGCTGCGCTGGTGCGACTCCTGCGACACAAGTGGCCGATAGCTGACAGTTAGGCCACGTTTTGCTTGGCGGAATTTAAGTAGAATAGTGGAAGATAAATAATATGGACATTCCAAGCCGCGAGGAGTTTCATAAAGGTTGCGAGGAATTTGAAAAACATGAGAAACGTGATGCTATGTACAAAGTAGCAACGTTTCTCGTATCACATTTTTGGGGCAAACCTGCTGATATGGCAGATGGATTAGGTGTTTTGTTGTTGACATGGAATCAGGCATTTTACAGATATGGGATGTTCGATTTCGATAGGCTAGAAAAATGCATAACCTGCAATCTCCCAAAAATTGAAACCTTCAGAAACAAACACATTTCCAGCCTATCAAGCTCCGCCGTGGATGATATAAAAGAGTTATTCACTAGATTTCTTGAAGCTCTGCAAATTAACGCAGGTAAAATGGAGGGAAGAAAGAGCCCCGTCGCAGTAGCTAAAGCTTTGCACCTTTTGGCCCCTAACTTCTTTCCTCTATGGGATGGTAAAATCGCACAAGCTTATGGGTGTTACTATAATGAGAATCCTGCGGAGAAATATGTTTCATTCTGCAAGATTATAAAAACCATAGCAGATGAAGTTAGAAACTACATTGATCGGTCAGACAAGACACTTGTCAAGTTAATAGATGAATACAATTATTCAAAGTATACACAAGGATGGATTTAGAAAAATGAACCGCCAAGCAAAAGCGGCGCCCATTCGTGGCTTGCCTTAACGGGTCGCCTAACAGCGGATAAAAGGCAAAATTTCATTTTGCTCAAATTGCCTTCGTCAACTTCTTTTATGCGCAAACCGTTGCTCTCTATCTGCCATCAGCTATCTGCTTATCGTGGTGTCG
>JACQYG010000102.1 GCA_016208345.1 Chloroflexota bacterium | reverse complement strand
GCGCACAATGCGAGCCTTCAAGCTCATGGCTGGCCGCAGGGCTAAAGCATGGCTCACCTCGGGCGAGGGGTAAAGCCCATAGATGCTGATCCCGCAGCGGACCATGTCCAGGTGCGTTTCCGGCAGGTCCAGGGTGGCCGCGCTATTGGCCACGTGCCTGATGGGGACGGTGATGTCGTTCTCCTCCAGCCTGGCCGCTGTGGACTGAAAGGCCTGGAACTGCTGCCAGGTAGGGCCTTTGTCCGCCTCATCGGCCGAGGCAAAGTGGGTCCATAAGCCCTCCAGCCGAAGGGTCGCCATCCCCGCTACCTGGCGGGCAAATGGCACCACCTCGTCCACCAACAGGCCATAGCGCCCCATGCCGGTGTCCACCTTCAGATGCACCGGGATGACCTTCCGGCGCTGGGAGGCCGCCTCCGCCAGGGCCAGAGCGCTCTCCAGGGTGGTCACGGTCGGCGTCAGGGCGCTATCCACGGCCTTCGCTGCCTCCCAGGGCGGGCAGTGCCCCAGCACCAGGATGGGCCCAGGGAGGCCGGCCCGTCGGAGTTGCACCCCCTCGTCCACCAGGCTCACCCCCAGCCAGGAGGCGCCGCTGGCTAGGGCCATGCGAGCCACCGCCTCCGCCCCGTGGCCATAGGCGTTGGCCTTTACCACTGCCATCACCTGGGTCCGTTCCCCCACGTGCTGCTTCAGAGCCCTCACGTTGTGGGCGATGGCATCCAGGTCGATCTCGGCCCAGGCCGGCCGTCCCCAGAAACCGGTTGTCTCATTTATCATGGAGTACCCTACGCAGAAAATCAGGCGGGTTCCACGCGCACGGCGCAGGCCTTGAACTCAGGGATCTTAGCCGTGGGGTCCAAGGCCGGATTGGTCAAGAGGTTCGCCGCCGCTTCGGCGAAATGGAAGGTCATGAACACCACCCCCGGCCGGGGCCGATCCGTCACCCGAACCCTCGTCAGCACCTCTCCCCGGCGAGAGCGAACCCGGGCGGGAGCGCCGTCCTGCAACCCCAGTCTGGTGGCATCCACGGGGTTGATCTCCATCAGCTCCTGGGGGGCCAGTTGGTTTAGCCCCGGCACCCTCCGGGTCATGCTGCCCGTGTGGTAGTGCTGCAGGAGTCGCCCGGTAGTGAGGATGAGGGGGTATTCCCCATCCGGCAGCTCGTCAGCAGGCATGAATTCCACCGGGGCGAATAGGCCCAGGCCCCGGGTGAACCTCTCGCGATGCAGGACCGGCGTCCCCGGGTGATCCGCAGTGGGACACGGCCATTGCAAGCCCTGGATGCCCAGGCGCTCGTGGCGGATGCCGCCGTAGGCGGGGGTAAGCGAGGCGATCTCCTCCATGATCTGGTCGGGCGAATTGTAATATAAGCTCACTGGGCCCCGGTCACGCTGCACCCTCTCGGCCAGCTCGGCCACGGCCCACCAGTCCGGCCGGGCCTGACCCGGGGGCTCCACCGCTTTGCGTATCAGTTGCACCCGGCGCTCAGTGTTGGTGTAGGTGCCGTCTTTCTCGGCGAAGCTGGCCCCGGGCAAGACCACATCCGCCAGTTGAGCGGTCTCGGTGAGAAAGATGTCCTGCACCACCAGGAAATCCAGGGATTCCAAGGCCTCCCGCACGTGATGGAGGTCCGGGTCGCTGAGCATGGGATTCTCCCCCACCACGTACATGGCCTTAACCTTGCCCGCCGCCGCTGCCCTGGTCATCTCCACTACCGTGAGGCCGGGTTCGGCCGGCAGGGGCACCCCCCAGGCCTCCTCGAACTTGGCCTGGGCCTCCGGGTTCACCACTTTCTGATAGCCGGTATAGACATCCGGCAAGGCCCCCATGTCACAGGCACCCTGCACGTTGTTCTGGCCCCGCAGCGGGTTGACCCCGCTCCCCTCCATGCCCACGTTACCGGTGAGCATGGCCAGGTTGGCCAGGGCCAGCACGTTCCGATGGCCGGCCACGTGCTGGGTGATGCCCATGGCGTAGACGATGGCCGCCGGCCTGGAGGTCGCGTAGAGCCGCGCCGCCTGGCGGATCTTCTCCGCTGGAACGCCAGTAAGCCTTTCCACAAATTCCGGGGTGTAGGGGGCCACTGAGGCCCGGAAAGCGTCGAGGTTCTCCGTGCGCCGCGCCACGAAGTCCCGGTCCCACCGGCCCTCCTCCAGGATGACTTGGGCCAGGCCGTTTAAGAGGCCCAGGTCGGTGCCCGGTTGATGGGACAGATGCACGTCTGCCAGCTCGGCGAGCTCAATAGCCCTGGGATCGGCAACGATGAGCCTGGCCCCTTTCCTAACCGCCCGTTTGATCTGCAGGGCGATCACCGGATGCTGCTCGGTGGTATTGGAGCCGATGACCAAGAAGGCCCTGGCCAGGCCCAAATCCTGGATAGAATTGGTCATGGCGCCGGAACCGAAGGCTGTGCCCAGACCGGACACGGTAGGGGCGTGTCAGAGCCGGGCACAGTGATCCACGTTGTTGGTGCCCAGCACCGCCCGGGTGAACTTCTGGAGGTGATAATTTTCCTAGTTGGTGCACTTGGCCGAGGCCAATACGGCCAGGGAATCGGGTCCGTGTTGACCCTTGATCTCGGCCAGCCGTCGCGCCACCAGGTCCAGGGCTTCCTCCCAACTAGCCTCCACGAAGGCACCGTTGGCCTTGATCAGGGGCTTGGTCAGCCGGTCCGGACTGTGCACGAACTCGTATCCAAAGCGTCCCTTAACGCAGGTGGCACCCCGGTTGGCCGGGCCCTGCCAAT
>JACQYG010000226.1 GCA_016208345.1 Chloroflexota bacterium | reverse complement strand
TGTCTTCTCCTCCAAGTTTACCGATCCACACTGAAACATCACCAGTTCTGGCGCGTGTTCTCCGGCATCACCCGCTCATCATTCCCATGACATCTGTCTCCAGGAGGTCCTTCTCCCGCAGCATCCGCCGTTTCCAGGCAGCGATGTTGGGCACCACATAGGGCAGGATCCGGAGAGAGTAATATGGTGGCATTATGGGCAATCCGATCAGATCCCCCAGTGTAACCAACAAGAACAGGCTTTCGATGCTGGCGCGAGTGCGCAGGGCATAGAGGGTGAAATCGTAGAACAGAAGGCCGTAGATAAAGTCTTTCACCCGACTCATGGTCTGAGTCAGGCCTCGCTCACCCCCAACCACAATCCCTCCAGACATGGATTTGGGGCATCCCCGGCCTATCTCTCAGGGATGCCCCAGTGACGACCGTTACAAACCTATTAGGCCGGAGCCTCAACGCCGGCCCGCTGCTGGCTTTTCATTCGCGAATAGGACTGCCAGGCATCCCACCCGATGAAGAGCGCCAGGAGCACCAAGAGCAGGGCGATGGCGATCATCAGCAGGCCGCCGAAGACGACGACCTCGTAGTTCGCCTTGCCCAACCCGGGCTGTACCACACCGGCCCACAGGTTCCAGGCGGTCACCAGGTTTGCAGCTATGGTGGTGACGTACATGAAGAGCATGGGGAGCGCGGCATACAGGGCATTTCGCCTCTCGGAGACCAGCCACAGGGTCACCAGCATCAGGGCCAGGGAGGCCATCAACTGGTTGGCGCCGCCGAAGAGCTGCCACAGGTAGACGAAGGTGCCGGTCAAAACCACCAGGAACATACAGGCCAGCGAGGTGATCGTGCCCACGTGCGGGTTGCGCATGATCGGCATGGCGTCACCCAGGGCCTCGGTCAGGGCCACTCTCATGAACCGGATCACCAACTGCATCACCGTGATCACGATGATGACGAAGGCCGCCAGGGCCAGCGCGCTCCCGTACTTCGGATCCAGGCCGAAGATCGAGAGGAAGTTGCCGATGCCCGCAGCGAAGGCCGCTGCACCAACCCCCTTGCCCGCCACCGACACTGCCATCAGCGCCAGGACCCCCAGGAGCATCTCGCTGAACATGGAACCAGCACCAACGGGCAGGGCATCGGTCTCGTTCTCCAACTGCCTGGCGGTTCCTACCGTCGAGACCAGGGCATGCCAGCCGGAGATCGCTCCACAGGCGATGGTCACGAAGAGCATGGGCCACAACGGTTGCAACGTGCCTTTCACTCCGGCATCCCAGACCTTGAAAGCAGGAAGGGCGAAATTGGCCAGTTCTGGCTTAACGAAGAAAGCCATGGCCGCGCCCAGCGCTCCACCCAGGATGGTCAGGGCCATGATCCAGAATCCCACGTAGTTGACGGGCTGGGCATACCTCCACACCGGCAGCGTGGCACCCAGGTAGCTGAACACGGCCACGAAGGTAAGCCAAAAGACGTAGCTGACCTTGATGTTGATGAACCCACCGGCGTAGGCGGCCGCCGTCGGGTCGAACAACGAGACGATGGGCTGATTGGCATTCAGGGCGTCCAACCCAGCATTGAAGCCCTTAACCGCCCCCTGCACCGCCCCAACTGGACCCAAGGCGATGACCAGGAGGGTCAACCCGACAGTCACGATGGTAACGACCGCGATGTCCACCTTCCAGCGGTACAACATCTGGCCACCAAGGAGGCCGGCAAGGGCCAACATCGTTATACCGAGTGGGATCGTGGGATTAAGAAGCACCCCAGCCAAGAGGTTGCCGAAGGCACCGGCGATCAGCAAGAGATACAAGAAGAGAAAGATGAGCAGGATGGTGCGGCTTCGAGGGGACACCAGCTTGTAGGCGATGGCGCTGATGCTATCCCCATCCCGGCGCGTGGCCATCATCATGGCACTGTAGTCCTGGACCCAGCCCACGAACGTCACCCCCAGGATCAGCCAGAGCAGGGCGGGCAGCCAGCCCCACAGGCCGGCAGCGGTGATGGAACCTACGATGGGCCCGGCCGCAGCGATGGACTTGAACTGATAACCGTACAGGATGTTGCGGCTGGCCGGGGAGAAGTCCACGCCGTCCATGTACATCTTGGCTGGCGTGGCTTTCTTAGGGTCGGACTTGATGATCTTCTCATCGATCCTCTTGGCATAGAAGCTGTAGCCAAGATAAAAGGTTGCCGCGCCAACGATCAGGGCGATCAGGGTGTTCATCCGACGAACTCCTTCCATACAGACTAGAGTCGGCGAAAGCGCGCCGAAACTGCCCTCTGCCCTCGCAGACAGGCCGGAAAAGCTGCTCTGCTTCCCTAGGCATCACCCCTCTCGTCCCAAAGCGAGACGCGCCGCCAGGTAGCCTACCCAGGAGATGAACGAAGATGTTGAGTCTCAGATGGGGAAAATCGAGCCTGGCGAATGAAAGTGTCCATGAATCCCGGGCAAACTGCCTTTTCTGGGACTGTAACGTCGCCTGGCGCATCGAGTGCTCCGAGGCCCAGCTATCCGCTCGCCAGCACTCTCTCCAGGTGCTCAGACCCGTAAGGATTATAATACACGCACCTCCAAAAGTCAAGACAAGCGTTCAGGCTTTCAAACTAATTCGCTTTGCCTCAACTGCCTCCCGTGCCATGGCGACGAATTCCGATAAAGGCTGCGCTCCCAGGTTCTCCTCTGAACGCAGGCGCACCGCCACCGCGCCAGAGATAGCCTCCCTATGTCCCACCACCAACATGTAGGGTATGTTCTGGAGGTGCGCATCCCGGAGCTTCAAGTTCATGCGCTCGCTGCGGTCGTCCCCC